>JACRBK010000372.1 GCA_016234525.1 Chloroflexota bacterium | reverse complement strand
GGTAAGTGTTTGCGCAACCCGCTGGCGCTCGGTGCTGATCCCTTCAGATTGTTCACCGATCTGGTGCAGCAGTTGTTCTTCGCGCTCGCGCAGTTCGATCAGCCGTTCCTCGCTGTGGGTGATCGCATCAAGATCGGCCTGGGCTTTGTCAGCGTAGACCAGCACGGCCTGGATCGTGCCGCCGTATTTACGTTTGAGCCGGGTGATCATTTCCAGACGTTCTTCGATTTCGTCCAGACGGCGTGGATCATATTCGACCTCGTCACGGTACTGCCGGATCGAGCGTGACAGTTCTTGAACCTGGACGCTCAGGTTATCGGCCATCTGCGCGATGTCTTGCACAGACGGATCCAACTTGAGCAGCCGTGACAGCACAATCGATGCCTGCGAGATCAAATCTTCCGCGCCTGACGCTTCACCGACTTCCCCGGTGAGCACATACTGAACTTCAGTCGCCAGTTCCGCGATTTTCTCGGCGTTCACCAACCGGTTACGTTCGCGATTGAGTTCGTCCTCTTCTTCCGGGCGAGGATCAGCACTGCGTATTTCCTGAATCTGGTATTGCAGCATATCCATCCGCCGGGCCAGCGCAGCCTCGTCGGTCATCAGATTCTTGATCTCGCCGCGAATCTGCCCGATCTCATGCGACAAACGCTGCACAACCGCGCGTTTGTCCTCAACCCCCGCATAACGATCCAGCAGGAAAAGATGTTGCGCTGGTCTGAGCAGCGAAAGGTGTTCACTCTGCCCATGAATATCCACCAGCGCCCCACCGATCTCGCGGTAAACGGTGAGGCTGCACATCACACCATTCACACGTGCCTGACTGCGACCGTTGGCGCGAACATCGCGCGTGAGAACAACCTCATCGGGTGTTTCGCTTTCTAACCCATTGGCTTCCAGCAGCGCTTTCACCTGCTCGTGCAAATGAGCAGGGGTGATAAACGTTCCCTCGACAATGGCCCGATCCGATCCGCCGCGTACCAGCGTTACGTCAGATCGTTCGCCCAGCAGCAGATTCACCGCATCCACCAGGATCGACTTCCCCGCGCCGGTTTCGCCAGTGATCACCAGAAAACCAGGCGCAAACTCTAGGGTCAGTTCGTCAATGATCGCAAAGTCTTTGATCCGCAGTTGTCGTAACATAGCCGACCTGTCCTTCGTTAAATACGCCGGAAACGGAATTGTCCAGCGGCGGCGCCGGTTGCCAATAACAGGTAAATGCCGATGGCAATCGGGTTTGCCAACAAAAACGGCAGCGCCCCTAACACCACCCCACACCCCACGACAAAGGCGGTATAACGCCCGCGCCGTTTGCCAGTCAACCGCCAAACTGACGTGCCGATCAACCCACCGGCAGCGGGCGCGATGAATATGGAGAGCAGGAAAAACGCCCCGATCACAGACAGAATCCCCGCGATGATGAGGCTCATCACCAGGCTGACGCTTGCAGCGATCAGGTAATCCAGACTCTGAGCATTAAAAAACTTGTCCTGCTGCGAACGCACGCATTCTCTACAGCGGTAGCCAACCGGAGTACGTACCGCGCAGCGGGTGCACATAGGCCGCCCGCAGCGATTACAATGCAGGCTGGTTTCGATGTTCGGGTGGACTGTACAGTATTCAATGCTCTCGTCTGCAACAGATGTCATGATTTTTCCTTACCAGATGTGCCTGTGTTATTTGTCGGCGTCAGGGCTGCGCGGATCGTCTTGAATAGGCCGGGGTCGTGAAACCCTGGGTTCCAGCCGGTCGAGCAGCGAACGATAAAAATAGTTGCGATCACGCAGCCGCACAAACCGGCTGACGCTGTCGCTGGCTCTGACCAAACACCGGTCAGCCGCCTGCATCTGGGCGAGCAGTTCGCCATCGAGCGTCAGCACCACCTCAGACAGCGTGTGCGGCTCAATGATCACCTCTACCGCTGCCCCCTGCGCCAATACCATTGGGCGATCCATGCTCAGATGCGGCGCGACCGGAACCACCAGAATATTCTTTAACTCCGGCGGCAAAATCGGCCCACCCACTGCCAGGGCATAAGCGGTTGACCCGGTTGGAGTAGCAATGATCAACCCGTCGCAATGATACGTCGTCGTCCAACCGCCATCAATATACGTCTCAAGCCGGATCGAGCGGGCCACCGCCCCTCGACTGATCACTACTTCATTGAGCGCATTACTACTCGCCACATTCTGATCGCCGCGCCAGATTTCGCAGCAGATCATCATGCGCTCTTCGATCCAGAAATTCTGGTTCAAGAGCATATCCAGGCTGGAAACCCAATCTTCTGGGCTGATCTCGGTCAAAAAACCAAGATGTCCGGTATTGATCCCGAACACGGGGATGCCTTCAGGCGCACAAAGACGCGCCGCCCGCAGCATGGCCCCATCTCCGCCAATCGCAATAATCAGATCGGTTCCCTGAACCAGCGGCTCAATGTACACCGCATCCCACGCCGTGCGTATCCAGGTATCAATCCCATTATTTTGCAGAGACCGGGTGATCTCTTGCGCTAAAGGAATCGTAACAGGCCGCAGCGGGTGAGCCAAAACCCCTATCCGGTGAAACGCAGGCACGCCGACTCGTTTTCTCCAGGCCCGCAGTATAACTGCGTCTGTGCTGATTTGCGGGCATAACCGACATGGCGATTTTAAGCCTGACTCCCCCAGCGCGTCAAACACTGCTATTGATTAAAGTATACGAACAAAAGTTCTGGTATGCAAATTCTAATGAATAGGTTTGGCCGAAAATGGAGAGGAAACACAGAAAAAAAAGAGGACCAAACACTTGGTTCGCAAAGCGTTTGGTCTTCGGGGGAGCAACCGGATGGTCGGGGGGGCATTCGACCACCACAGTATTGACCTGATCATACGCGATACCTGCCCGGTCAACTCGACGGCAGGTCGCCGGAATCCCCGCTGCCAGCCCACGCTTACCTGACGGTAGGCACACGGGAATCAATCAAAAAGTGGCAAACCGCGCCCCTACAAACCCGTCAGAAACTCTGGTTCTTGCTTCCAGATCACCAGGAGAATCTGGTTAATCACAGCGATGACGGCGAAGATAAGCGCCAGCGTAGTCTGTCCGGCAGCCGCTAAAGCCAGCGCCGCCAGTCCGAAAAAGAACAGCTTGAGCAGCCGGAACGGCCAGCCAGTCAACCGGGTTTTAGACTTAGGAGCCAGGTACATTCCCCAGATTATCCCCACCAGCAGCGCGGAGCCAATTCCCAAGACGATTTTGAGCGGCAAGCTGTCTGCGGTATGAAACCCCCAAAACACCAGCGCTGCCAGAATTCCCATTTCCAAGAAAAAAGCCGCACCTAAATTGATTGCTTTTAGTGCCATCAGGTTATCCCAAATAAGCCTTGATAATCGCCTCATTTTGGCGTAGTTCGTCGGCGGGGCCGTGATGCCGAATCTGACCGCGCTCCAACACGTAGGCATAATCGGCAATTTCGAGCGCTTTACGCGCGTTTTGTTCTACCAGCAGAATCGTTTTACCTTCTTCTTTGATACTGCGGATAATAGCGAACACTTCGTTCACCAACAGCGGTGCCAGCCCCATGCTGGGTTCGTCCAGCATGACCAGTTTGGGACGGGCGACCAGCGCACGCCCTAAAGCTAACATTTGCTGTTCGCCCCCGCTGAGCGAACCTGCTTTCTGATGATGCCGCTCTTTGAGCCGGGGAAAACGGTCAAAAACCGCCTGAATATCCTGCTCGATCTCGGCTTTATCGCGGCGCAGATAGGCGCCCATCTCCAGATTCTCGCGCACTGTCAGCGGGGCGATCACCTGCCGCCCTTCGGGAACCTGGACCAGCCCGCGCCGGGTGACACGATCTGCGCGCCAGCCGGTAATGTCCTGATCCTCGAAATTTACCTGCCCGCTGCGGGGTTTGATCAAGCCGCTCAAGGTGTTGATGGTGGTGCTTTTCCCGGCCCCGTTCGCCCCGATCAGGCTGACGACCTGTCCCAGATGCACCTCAAACGAAATGCCGCGCAGGGCAATAATGGCCCCATAACTCACCTGCAATTCTTTAATTTGCAGCAGTGTTGTCATGCTCAATCCTCATGCCCCAGGTATGCTTCGATCACCTTAGGGTCTTGTTTGACCGCCTGGGGTGCGCCGTTAGCGATCATCTCGCCGAAGTTCAACACATACACTTCGTCGCACACCTGACCGATCAGGGCCATATCATGCTCCACCACCACGACCGTGATTCCGTCCGCGTGCATTCGCAAAATCTGCTCGCCAAGCTGGTGAGTTTCAACCGCGTTCATTCCGGCGGTAGGTTCGTCCAACAGCACTAACCGGGGGCGGGTCGCTAGTGCGCGGGCCATTTCCAGGCGGCGCTGATCCCCATAAGACAGTGTCCCGGCGTGGACATGTGCGACACTGCCGATATTAAACCGTTCGAGCAGGGCCAGCGCGTCTTTTTTCAGGCGCGATTCTTCGCGCCAATGGTAAGGCCAGACGAACATCGAATGCAGCAGGGTTGAGCGGCCATGAATATGCTGCCCGACGATCACATTTTCAAGCGTGGTCATCTCTTTAAACAGCCGGATATTCTGATAAGTGCGCGAGACACCTAACGCCGTAATGCGGTGGGGAGAGCGGCTGTGGATAGGAGTACCGTCAAAAATGATTTCCCCAGAGGTCGGCGAATCCAGGCCGCTGATACAGTTGAGCAGTGTGGTTTTCCCCGCGCCGTTCGGGCCGATCAAGCCAACCACTTTTCCCTGAGGCACAACCATTTTGACCTGGCAGAGGGCCGCCAGCCCGCCGAATTCACGCGAAACATGATGAAGTTCAAGCATGGCTGCCCTCGACTTGTTCTGCTGGCGGCGTTTCGGTGTGCTGTGGCGCATAGGGGATTACGCCTGCGGCGGTGGCTAATAGTAAGCCGAACACCAGCACATAATACCCATCGCCGGGCTGATCAATTCGCCCGATCAGACCCGCGATAATCAGCCCCAGGGCGAGCAGTCCGGTCACAGCGGACATCGGCAGGGAGAATCGTCCCCCGGTAGAGGCAGGCTGGCGCGAGGTGATCCAATAGATCAACCCTACTCCGGCCCCCAGACCCCACAGATGCCAATATTCCAGGCCAAGCAGCACCTCGTCACTCCCCAAATTACGCAGCGGCAGCATGTTGGTGAGCACGATCAACGCCACGCCGATCCCGGCCAACCGCCGCGCCCCTTCAAACCGTCCCCCGCGCCGCCAAAAGGACGGCTGGCCCAGGCTCACTAATCCGCTCGGCAGGTAGATAATGATCAACAGCAGCACGGCCCCGGTGAGCGCGCCGGTATATTCATTGAGATAGCGCAGCCGTTCGGGAATAGCCTTGAGCGCCATGCCGCCAATAATCGGCCCGCTCCAATGGCCCAGCCCGCCTAACACGGCATACGCCAGAATATCTACCGCCTTATCGAACCCATAATCTTTGGGCGTGATAATGCGTGTCGCGTGGCCGCTGAACCCGCCCGCCACTCCCGCGATCATAGCTCCCAGAATGAACGCCATGTTTTTGTAGTAGACCACATTGATCCCCAGGGTGGTAGCGACTTTTTCATCCTGGCGAATGGCGGTCATCGCTCGCCCAAAACGGGATCGCTGCATCCGGTAGAGCAGGTAGCCCATCAGGATCAGAAAAAAGACCAGATGGGCCGTTTCGGTTAATTTAGGGATTCGACTGATGCCGCGTGCCCCAAAAGTCAGCTCAATCGGCTCATCTGGGTTGAACAGATCGGTAGCGATGGTGTCTACATTCAGCACAACGATACGCACGATCTCGCCAAACCCAATTGTCGCAATCGCCAAATAGACACTGCGCAATCGTAAGACCGGCAAGCCAATCGGAATAGCGACCAGCCCGGCAGCCAACGCGCCGCCGAGCAGACTCAGCCCGAACTCCGCGTCATATTTTTGGGTCAGAATCACACTGACATAAGCGCCAACGGCCATAAACCCGGCGTTCGCCAAAGAGAATAACCCGCAGTTCAGGGTCATATAGATGCTGAGGCCAAGAATGGCGTTGATCAACATGAACTGGACGACGGGTTCACGAAATCCGATCTCCGCCAACTGTGTCAGGATCGGGTCCAACGCCCCGTTCAGCACATTAAAAATGAACTCAAAAATGGCGTTAATAATGTCAATCACGATAGCTACGCGCACTTTCTATCAAGCACGATCTTCCACACCCTGGCCCAACAAACCGCGCGGACGCACGACCAGGATCACAAATAGCAGCAAAAACACAAAGGCGTCACGAATATCGCTGCGGCCCAAGGCCACGCTGAACACTTCGATAGCGGCGATCAAAAATCCGCCGATCACCGCGCCTTCGATGCTGCCCAACCCGCCCAATACGATCACCGTCAGGCCCTTGAGTGACACTGATTCGCCCATAAACGGGGTCATCGAGTTAAAAGCCAGGCCGTACATCATGCCCGCTGCTCCGGCTAATGCCCCGGCGATAAAAAAGGCGGTCATATACGTCCGGTCTACATTCACGCCGAGCAGACTGGCGACTCGTTCGTTAAACGCGACGGTGCGCATTTCACGGCCCAGGCGAGTACGTTTGACCAGGATACGCAGCGCAAACATGAGGCCGAGCGCGATCACCAGGGCAGTGATCTGAATGGGGGTGATGACCACCGGCAGGCCGCTCACCGGGTCGTTGGGGATGCTGCCGAAGGGAAAACGCTGCTGCGCCGCTCCAAATTGGATTTGCAGCAAATTGACCAGCAGGGCAGCGGCCCCAATGCTGCTGATCAACTGGTTCATTCGGGGAGCATTACGCTTGCGCAGCGGCCAAAACGCGACGCGATCCACCGCCACGCTGACGATCCCCGCCCCGATCATCGCCGCCGGGATCACGATCCAGATCGGGCGATCCAGTTCGGTGCAGGTGGTGGTAAAAACTTCATCCCCACAGGCTGTATACAAACCAACAAACGCGCCGCACGCAAATACTGCGCTGTGCGACAGGTTAAGCAGCCCCAGCACGCTGAAGATCAGCGCGTATCCCAACGCAAACAGGCTGTAAAGCCCGCCTAACCAGAGAGCATTTACCAGTTGTTGTGGAACGTTGATGTCCATGGTTTAACAGACTCAAAATAAAAGAAAAAACGACCATACGCACTCGTGACCAATGAGCGTATGCGCCGGTAGGGATAAAACGAAGGCTGTATTATACCTTCTAATCATCCTGCTGACCTCCCCTTCCCCAGCTTTACAGCCAGAGAAGGAGAGGAAAGAGTTTATCACAATATGCGGCAATGTTATGTTACAGTGACGAATAGACTATTCCCCGAACGCCTGCGCAGCCGTTTCTTCGGTCAGCAGCTTGAACATGCCTTCCTGCACGATCTGAACTACCGGCTCATGAACCGGGTTGCGCGTCTCGTCAAACGAGAAACTTCCCAGCGGCGTGGGATAATCGACGATGGCGGCCAGCGCTTCACGCACGTCAGCCGAGTCGGCTGAGTCAGCGCAGCGGATCGCGGTGGCGACCAACCAGGCCCCGGTGTAAGCCTGCGCGGCAAACTGATCCGGCGCAGCACCATAGGCTTCGGTGAATGTTTCGGTAAATGTAACGCTGAGTTCCGACGGGCTGCCGATATTCCAGGCCGCGCCGACGATCACACCTTCAGCCGCTTCGCCGCCCTGCGCGAACAGCGCCGGGGAGTTAAAACCATTACCGCCGATAATCGGGCCGGTGTAACCTAACTGGCGCGCCTGAAGTACCACCGGCACCGCTTCAGCGATGAGCGCCGACACCACAATCGCGTCCGGGTCATCGTTGATAATATTGGTCAACTGCGGCGAAAAGTCCACATCACCACGCGCGAAAGTTTCAGTGCGAACCACTTCAACCTCGCTCGCTTCAAGGGCATCCGCAAAAGCATCATAACCGCTCAGGGTGAAGTCATCATCGTTGCCATAAATAACCCCGACGCGCTCCAAACCAAGGATTTCGGTGGATTTAGTAATGGTATTCGGGATCACATTCGCTTCGGGCAGACTGTTGCGGAAGATGAACTGATCCAGTTCTTCATCTTCGTTCATGGTGGTGAGTCCGGCTGCCGTGTTGCTGACACCCAATACCACGACGCCATTCTCAGCCGCGATCGGATCGGCGGCAAACGCCTGGGCAGAAAGGGTAGGGCCAATCACAGCGGCCAGTTCGTTTTCGGCGATCAGTTTGTCCATCGCAGCAATAGAGGCTTCACCGTCGCTGCCGCCGTCTTCAAAAACGGCGATCAAGGTCGTTCCCTCACCGAGATACCCGGCTTCGTTAATTTCGGCAACGGCCAGTTCTACTCCGCGTTTTTGAGGTTCGCCGTAGGCCGCGATATTGCCCGACAGCCCGAACACTGCCCCAATCGTCACTTCTTCTGGCAGATTTTCAGGCACCGGGCAACCGTCCCAGGCTCCCATTCCGCCGCCATCCTGCGCCTGCACCTGGAAAGGTACAACCGCCACCAGCGCAAATGTAAGTACAACAATAGTCCGAATTAAGGTTTTCATACTGTCCTCCTAATGGTGTGGAAAAACCCCTACCCTATATCATAAGCGTTCCGGTTATATAATTACAAACCTGTTGTTCAAATTGCCTATAAATTCGAGGCCGGATGAGTCATTCTCACATCAGTTGTGGTTCAGCGGGACAACATCCTCAAATCGAGCTACAATAAGTAGAGTAAGATTATCTTCTCCCAACAGGCATAAATTGTTTAGGAGTTAGTGTCTATGAAAATCACCGAACGCGAACAGGACGGAATCACCATCCTCTCCCTGGAAGGTCGAATTGACGGGGACGGATCTGCCGAAGTCAAAGCGACCCTACAAGATTGTGTCATGGCAGGCAAGTTTAAAGTGATTCTCGATATGGCTCAGGTTCTCTATATCAACAGTCTGGCGCTGCGGGCGCTGGCCGAGATAGCCGACATGAACCGGCAGAATAATGGCGACCTCAAGCTGGTCTCTCCCCAGCCGCGCGTAAAACGGGTTTTCCAATTGGTCGGGTTTGACCGGCTGTTAGCGATCCACGATACGCTGCAAGCAGCCCTGGATGATTTTTAAATATCTGTGTGCGAAAGTGGCGCGACCCCAACGATTTATGCGCCACTTTCACCTGCTTTAGCAGTTTTGCCAGTCTTGGCCTGTTGCCCCGCGATTTCTTAAAAAACCTTTAAGTGTCTTTAAACCTAATCCCCATACAAAATTGCACAACAGGGTTAAGATAGGAAGGGTTAAATCGGTTCTGTAGAGGTAAGCGAATGAAAACGATTCTTCTCGTAGAAGATGACGATACCCTGCGTAAAACCCTGGCTTATAACCTGGCGCAGGAAGATTACAAAGTAGTGCAAACGGGCGATGGGGCCGAATCTCTGACACTCGCCCGCGAAAATACGCCGGACTTGATCGTATTGGATGTGATGCTGCCGACACTCGACGGGCTGTCGGTCTGCCGGATTATCCGCAACGAGTCCGATGTGCCGATCATGATGCTCACGGCACGGGGCAGTGAAGTAGACCGGATTGTGGGGTTGGAGATCGGCGCGGATGATTACATCGTCAAGCCGTTCAGCCTGGGTGAATTTCTGGCCCGCGTGCGCGCGATATTACGGCGGGCGCCCTCGTCGCGCACGGTGGTAGACAGGCTCGAAGCGGGTGATCTGGTGCTGGATCTGATCGCGCGTCGGGTGACACGCAGCGGCGACGAACTGCGCATGACCCACAAAGAATTTGATCTGCTGGCTACCCTGATGCGCAACCAGGGAGCCGTCCTGTCGCGCGATCTGCTGCTGGAGCGCGTTTGGGGCTATGACTACAGCGGCCAAACCAAAACCGTCGATGTCCATGTGCGCTGGCTGCGCGAAAAAATCGAAATTGATCCCTCACACCCGCTGCGCATCGTGACCGTGCGTGGAGTGGGTTATCGTTTTGAGGGGTAAACAGATCACCCTATGACTGAATGGGTTGCTGCCGGTTTGTTTTTTATCGGGGCAGTGATTTTCGCAGCGCTCTGGCTGCGCGAACGGACCAATGGCGCAGTGCAGCAGGAGCAGCAGGCACGCCGCACGCGCGAACACACTGCCGAAATGAATCGGGCCAATGAACTGCGCGACGTTATTATAACAACCATCGATGACGCGCTGCTGGTGCTCAGCTCTACGCAGAAAATTCTGTATGCCAATCCGGCGGCAGAGGTCTTGATAGGGCGTTCGCCCATTAATGAAACGCTGATGGGCGTGCTTCCTAATCCTGACCTGGAAGCCCTGCTGGACGATGCTCAAAAACTACGCGGCGAAGCGGTCGAGCGGCGCATAGAATATCACAAGCGGATTCTTCATGCGCGTGTGATCGCCCCTACCAGAGACGACCAGCCCTTCCAGGTTTTGACCCTGCGTGATGTAACGCATGTACAGCGCCTCGAACGCGCCCGGCGGGAGATGGTCTCTAATATCACCCACGAACTCGGCACACCGATCACCGCGATCAGCCTGCTCGCTGAGACATTGATCAATATGGGCCAGGCGGAAAAACCGAAACGACTCCGTAAAATGCTCAAAGATATTCTGCGCGAGACCAATACCCTGACACATCTGGTTCAGGAAATGCGCGATCTCTCGCTGATCGAGTCCGGGCAGATGCCGATCCGCCTGACACCAACCGACCTGCTGCATGTGGTACAGCTTACGGTTGAACCGCTGCACACCCTGGCCGAAAGTAAAATGCAGCAGGTGGACGTGAATGTGCCGTATGATATAGCCGTGTTGGCAGACGAACGGCAGATTCAACGGGCGATCAAAAACATTCTGCACAATGCGATCAAATTCACACCAGAGCAGGGAAAAATCCAGGTTTCAGCATCGGTGAACGAAAGCGAAGCGATATTGTCTGTGAAAGACAGTGGGCCGGGTATTCCGCTCGAAGACCTGCCGCGCATTTTTGAGCGTTTTTTCCAGGTGGACCGCGCCCGCCGTGACGGAACCGGGCTGGGGCTGGCAATTGTGCGCCATATCGTTCAGGCCCATGGGGGACGCACCTGGGCCGAAAGCACTCCTGGCGAGGGAGCGACATTTTATATTGCCCTGGCCCTGGCCGACACTCCCGCCAGCGACGACGATGAATGGGACACCCCACCGGAAGCCCTGCACGACAATATATCGGATGATAAACCGGTTGATAACGAACTCGCCCCTTCTAATCCAATTGCCGAAAATTAAACGGGGGAGAAATTCTCCCCCGTGGTTTATTTCGAACAGCCCGCTACCTGAGCCAGCCTATCAACTCACGTTTATTATCGGGTTGGGAACCGGGCGCAAATTCTTGCACCAGGACGGAATGCCCAATATCACCCTCCCAGGCGACCAGACCATATTTTTGGGCGTAGTAGTACCGCTCAAAGGGTTTATCTTTGGCTTTGCCGCTCGCATCTTCATAG
>JACRBK010000371.1 GCA_016234525.1 Chloroflexota bacterium | reverse complement strand
CCTCGTTTTCATGAGTCAACTGTCACTCATGATAAGCGAGGATTGTGAAGAACTTTTGAAGAAGGTATGCGGAGGTCGTGAAGAACGGCTTCAGCCAGGATTTACCCCTATCTCCCGGCCCTTCGCCCTACTGGTTAGTCCGAGCAGCGTTTGGAGATGTAGCGGCAGGCTTGCCCCGCCCTGGGCGCTGCTTGCTGCGCCCCTACACAAGCTGTGTCTCCCCTTTCTCTGCGTAGCGGGGATAGGGGTAAATATCTGAATAAAACAGCCTTAGGGTGGAGAGGTTTTCGAATTTATCCCATTCAACATATTTTTCAGCGCGTCGCGGGCCGCCGCTGCGGAGGGCATTCGCTGCGAGACGGATCGGGTGAGCATCCGCTGGATGATCTCCCACACCGGGTCGGGGATGTCGGGGCGCACCTGCCGAATATCGGGCAGATCGCCGCTTAGAATCACCTGCCGGAACATTTCTTCGCTGCGACCAATGAAGGGCAGCGTTCCCGCCAGCATTTCGTACAACATCACGCCCAACGACCACACATCGCTGCGCCCATCGACGGTTTCCCCGGTCACAGCCTCCGGGCTGAGATAGGGCGTTGTGCCGATCACGGTATGGGGCAGGGTTACCCGCTGGTGATAATTCAGCCGCGCGATGCCGAAATCGGTCAGGCGGGGCGAATGATCATAGGTGAGCATCGTGTTCGAGGGTTTGACATCGCGGTGGATAATATCGCGGCTGTGAGCATGGGCCAGCGCGTCAGCGACCCGCTGAGCAATATCCAGCGCCCGGCGCAGCGGCAGGCGCCCTTCGCGGTTAAGCTTTTCAAACAGCGATCCGCCGTAAATATATTCCATCACAATATATTCAAACTGATCCTCGCGGAACGCATCGATCAGTTTGACAATATTCGGATGATCCAGGCGTTTGAGCGCGTCGCTCTCGCGCTGAAACCGATGCCACGCCATTTCGTTAAGCTGGCGCGAGACCATCAACTGTTTGATCGCCACAAATGTCCCGGTGCGCAGATCGGTAGCGCGATAAACGTAGCTGCTCAGGCCCGGATAGATCAACTGATCCAGCCGGAATGTGTCACGCAGGACAGTGTGATGTTCCTGCATATTCATCGCCTGAGGCCGCCGCAGTTTGGGCTGGCCCGGCTGTGTGGTGCGCTGCATCGAATACAGCACACTCTCATGCACCAGGCTGCGCAGCGCACAATAGCCCTGGTTATCCTCTTTGATCGCACCTTCGAGCCACGCCGCCATGATATAACGCTGCAAATGGGTAAACTTCACCGGGTCGCGGTGTTCGAGCAGCGTGATAATCAGATCGAACATTTCAGAATTGTTCTGAATCTGCTGCCACATTTTGCGGAAGATGTCGTCTTCAAACAAATGCCGCCGCGCCGCGCGATCCACGTCCGCCGCCAAAATCGCCCCGGTAGGGACATCGGTTGACAGGCGGGCGCAGAGTTTGTGCGTCAGATAGACATCGCCTTCGGTCCACTCAAAAATTCGGGAGGGCACATCCGACGAAAGCTGGCGGGTATCGTTTCCCAAACAGGCGACGAGTTTGGTAATCTCAGCAAGATCAGCATCCTGCACATAGACACTCTCCGCCACACGAAACGGGGAGATCGCCGGGTCTTTGATCAGATCATCAGGGATAAACCGCCCCGCCAACACCGCTACCACATTATGCAAAATGGGGTTCATGGTCCGGTTGACGAACATTTCGCGCAGCATGGCAAAAAACGGGGTGCAGATCGCTTCGGGCGTGGTTTCGATCTGGTCCAGCAGCAGCACCAACACTTTGCCGCGTAATTGATTTTCGAGCGCTAAGACTAATTCTTCGTGCAGCACCAGCGCATCCGGCGCGGGATCAGTGGGGGCGGGCAGCAGGCCGTTCGTCTGCTGTGCGATCTGGCGGTGCAGTTGGGTGAACCAATTGGCTCCACTGAGTGAGACCAGCGATCCCAACGAGATATACACCGGCAGATAGAGCGGGGATTGGCGCAGCCTGGCCCATTGGCGCAGCAGCAGACTCGATTTTCCGCTCAGGCGCGGGCCGATCAACACCACAAAGGCGCGTTTGCTGAGCAGCTTTTCAACGGCCTGATCGGCGACCCGCTCGATATAAAGATGCGGCGCATCAGGCGGCAGCGGCCCCTGCGTATGAAATGAAAACTCAGGTGATTCTGCGGGTATTGGCGAAACCATAATGTCGCTCGTTCACCCTCTAATGGGATTGCTCATGATCCAGGTGGCTCTCATCCCCAGTATACACCCGTCTGGCGTGATGGGGAATCGGGGCGAGAGCGGGGGAGGTTGTGGGACGCTGAGCCGCTGTCCCTAGAATTTTTGCCCCACCCCTGTGTCCCCTCCCCACTGCGCTGGTGGAGAGGGGGAAAATCGGGCGCAGCAAGCGGCGCCCCTACAAAAACCGGGTCGGCTGTGGTCCCCTCTCCAACCGAGTTGGAGAGGGGGTAGGGGGTGAGGCCATTCTTAAATTGACGCCTATTGGGCAGGGCTTGCCCTGCCCCTACATCTCGAAACGCTGCTCGGACTGACCCGTAGGGGGTGAGGTTGTTCTTGCTGACGGCTGAACGCTGATCGATCTACCCGCGTTTGCCCAGCTTGATCGCTGGACTGCCGAGTGTATTGTACATCTCGATAAAAAAGTCCGGCCCGTTCACAATCGCCTCGCGCAGTCCGTCGTCTCCTTTGGCGACCGCGACGGTACGCGCCACATGATAACCCGCCAGGTCCAGGTAAAGTTCGCGCTGGTGGGCCTGCTGCGCGTCTTCAAGCGGCTCGTCGATGGGGTTTTTGCGGCGGGCGGCAGCCAGCGCGGTGTTAAAGTGCGTGACACATTCGGCCAATCGCTGCTCACCGAGCTGCAAAAAATGATTATAAAACGCGGCGTGATGGCGGTAACTGAGATGCCACGCGATGCCCCGGCTCATCAGCGCATCTTTCAGCCGATCAGCGGGTTTGTCGGGGGTACGTCCGGTCACATAGGTATATTTGGCATAGGCCAGCAAAAACGCCTCATGATTAAAAAAGCCGTGCCGGATCACGCTGATCAGCAGGTCGAGCGAATACTGCCCCAGGGTGTCTTCGAGATGCGGGCGTGCCTGGGCCAGATTGACCACCAGCCCATTGTATTCTTCGTTGTCAGAATCTTTGAAGGTGCGTACATAACCGAAGGCCGGGCAGCCTACCGCCGTAAGCGCCAACATCAGGTGCAGGTCTTCGGTAAAGGTCAGGGGAAACAGTTCGGCCACCTGGTGCAGGGCGACCAACCCAGGGCGGGTTTCGCGCAGGTCGCGCAGCAGGTCTTCAAGTTGGCGGCGGTTGGTAAAACAATAACGGAGAGCGTAGGGATCGGAATCGGAGGGAGCGCCGGTTTCAAGATAATTGCTCAGTTCGTCGGTCAGCGAAGACCCGGTATTAAGCAAGTGCTGGGTGGTCAGTTCGACCAACTTTACACCCGGCGCGCCTTTCAGTTCCGCCGCGCGATCCCACAATGCATCAACGCTAAGAATAGAGAGGGGTATACGGGCGGCACTGTCGTCAAGAGTATAGTGTATTTTCATGCAAGCCAACGGTCCTTATGGTCCGGTTAAAAAGGTTGCCAGTGGTGTCATATCTGTTCATTTTATAGAGCTAGAGTATACTTGACCAGTGCAATTTCAGCGTTTTTTGTTAATTGATTACAATTGACAGCCGCAAAGGTCGCTCATGTCATCCGTCAACCCCCCTATTTCCGCCTCACCGGTAGATTATTCGCGCAAGTGGTGGGTGCTGCTCAGCGTCGGGATGGGAATTTTCCTGTCTACGATTGATGGCAGCATCGTTAATGTGGCGCTGCCCACGCTCAAAAAAGAACTCCATACGAATTTCGCTACGGTGCAGTGGGTCGTGGTGGCCTATCTGTTGATTATCACCTCGCTGATGTTAGGCGTCGCGCGGCTGGCGGATATGATCGGCAAAAAGCGGATTTATATCACCGGCATGGTGGTATTTACCTCTGCGTCACTGCTGTGCGGGCTGTCCCCGTCGGTGCAATTTCTGATCGGATTCCGCGTGCTGCAAGGGATCGGGGCGGTGATGATGCAGGCGCTCGGCATGGCGATTATCACCGAAGCGTTCCCGCGTGAACAGCGCGGGCGAGCGTTAGGCGCTGCCGGGACGATTGTCTCGCTAGGGATCAGTATCGGCCCGACGGTGGGCGGGCTGCTGTTGGGAACCGTCGGCTGGCGGGCGATTTTTCTGGTCAATCTGCCGGTTGGGATCGGCGGGTTTATCCTGGCGCGCCGTTATGTCCCTGACTGGCGTCCCCCTGGCGGCCAGCGTTTTGATGCAGCGGGCGCGGTGACGGTGTTGATCACGCTGCTGATGTTAACACTCAGCCTGACTTTTGGACCGGATACGGGGTGGGATCATCCCGCGATCCTGGCGCTGTTGATCGGGGCGGCGGTGGGATTTGTTGTATTGGTCATCATCGAATCACGACTGGCCCAACCGATGATCGATCTCCGGCTGTTCCGCGATACCTTGTTCAGCATCAGCCTGTTCACCGGGCTGATCGTCTTTGTCGTGTTGGCGGGCGGCTTCGTGATGCCGTTTTACCTGGAACAGGTGAAGGGGTTTAATCCCCGGCAGATGGGCCTGCTGCTCACAGTGGTTCCGGCGGCGCTCGGCCTGACCGCGCCTATCGCCGGGGCGCTCTCGGATCGTTATGGCTCGCGCGGGATTTCATTGGCCGGGCTGGTCGTCATTATCGGGGCGTGCTGGCTGGTCACAACGATAGACGAAAACACCAGCGCGCTGGGTTATATTGTGCGCACCCTGCCGCTGGGGATCG
This sequence comes from Chloroflexota bacterium, assembly GCA_016234525.1. Taxonomy (GTDB): domain Bacteria; phylum Chloroflexota; class Anaerolineae; order Aggregatilineales; family Aggregatilineaceae; genus JACRBK01. Next base: position 1,399 of record JACRBK010000371.1, on the reverse strand, counting down.
GGATCGGCCTGTTCCAATCGCCGAACAACAGCGCCGTCATGGGCGCTGCCCCGCGTGAACGGCTCGGCGTCGCGTCGGGACTGCTGGCGCTCTCGCGCAGTTTGGGGCAGGTCGTCGGCCTGCCGCTGATCGGGGCGGTGTTCGCCAGCCGCGTGATCAGCGTGGCCGATCTGGCTTCTGGAACCGATGTAACCGACGCGCCAGGCTGGGCAATTGTCGAGGGGATTCACGCAGGATATACCGTCTCGATGGTGTTGGTGATCGGCGCTTCGCTGCTGGCGCTGGCGGCTTTCCGGTTGGAATGGCGGCGGCGGGCGACGATCCAGCAGAACGCGGTGCCGAAACCCTGAACTCTGCCCACTTATTTTGAGGAGGAGCGATCTGCCGCAGATCTTGGCCGTAGTCTCTCAAGACAACAGGGCACGCGCACGGGTTAAGGCAGCCTCTGAGGATGCCACAATATCCAGTTTTACGAAACCAAACGGTTGGCTGTCCAACCCTTTGGCAGATTCCGCTATCACTTCATCCGTTGAAATGAGGATGATTTTACACAACTGAGGATGATTGTTTATTTCTTGGGGAACGCCATGACTGGCAAGGAAAAGAATACCATTCCAATCGAGCTGTAAGGGACGCATATCGATCACGATCACCATCGGTTTAGAAGCGGCATTGAGGATTTGTATTTCTTCGCTGATCGCTGCACCAACATCGGTGGCAAAATCATACTCTGTACCCAATGTTTGCCAGATAATTGATTTGTCACGGTAGACCTGAATTGTATAGCTCATAGATTGTCATCCTTTTTTTTCTTAAATTACACCAAACAGCATTAAGAACACATAAAAGTTTGTATGAGAATTATGCCAGGGATAATGTTCGACCCTTACCGGATTTAAAAAGGGATCGGCATCCATCCCTGGCGGGCGACTCTACAAGAACCTACTGCCCGTTAAACGGTGGGGCCAGGATCGCGGCGAGGTCCGCCAGCGGAATCGAGACCACCTGCGGCCCGGCGGCATAAGCAACCACCTGATAGGGCGAGAAATAGATCACCAGGGCATCGGGGGTGATCACCACGTTTTGATAATTCACCGGGTCGGGTCCGGCCCCTTGCGCGAGCCAGGCCGGGTCTATAGCATCACCCAACTGCGCGATGAGGCTCTGCTGCGCGATTGGAGCGATCACCCCCAGCGCATCTATGCCCGGCAAAAACAGGTCTTGCAGCGCCAGCACACGCTGGCCGGTCAGATCAAACATAAATGATCTGAAATACGAATTGGGGTGCGCCCCGCCCGTATAGGTGCTGATGGTAAAATTCAGGCTGATCACGTTGGGCGAAAACTGGAACGTTTCATATTCAATATATAGCGACAGCGGCCCCGGCGACCAGTACATG
>JACRBK010000381.1 GCA_016234525.1 Chloroflexota bacterium | reverse complement strand
AGATCGGCTTTAGCGATCTGGCTCATATCCAGCCCGGTTTTGAGGTGAGCGCGGTGGCCTTCGCATTCTTCGCGCACGGCGTCAAGCGCTTCAGAACGGCGGCCCACCAGGATCAATTCAGAGACTTCACGCGCGAGAATCTGCGCGCAGACCCGCCCGATCACCCCGGTCGCGCCGACGACGGCGGCCACCGAGTCACTCATGCGGATGTCCATCTGGCGAGCGGCTTCGCGCACCGCTTCGAGCGCCATATACACGGTATAGGCGTCGCCGTTCGTGACCGGAATTTCCAACCGCTGGGCGATGGTTTCGCCCGCGTCACCGACGACTGACGTATACGCGCCCAGGCCCAACAGCCGCGCGCCCAACCGTTCGGCCATGTGACCGCACGCCACGATTTTGTTATAGACGGCCTCTACCGGCAGTTTGAGCATCGTTTTGGGCGTGAACGGGCAGGCGATAAACCAGCCGGTCAGTTCGCGCCCGGTTTCGGCAGACTGGATTCCATGAATCTCAGAGATATAGACAGGCGGGAAAAACCGCGAAAAGAAGTTAATCTGTCCCTCGGTTAACATTTTGCCTAGCAGTGGATATTTTCGAGCAACGTCTGATTTCGGATCAATTGGGTGAATGATAAAGGCAAACGGTTCTTGTTGGTGCGCCACGTTATTTTTTCTTTCGGGTGATCTCTTTTTTCGGTTCGTCCCAAGATTCCAGATACATCGACTCGCGTGTGGACTCCCCAAACGGGAAACGCGGATAGCGGCGTTTGTGCAGCTTGGCGACCGATGCCCGCACTTTGTGATGGTCGCTTTCTTCATAGGTGATATTGCGGTTAATCACGCGCCGTTCAGCCGACGCAAACAGGATCACATCGGACTCGATCACACGCGCAGGCATGACGATCAACCCTGATCCCAGCCGCACATTATGACCGACACAGCTTCCTAATACGGGTTGGCCCGTATCTTCGAGTTTTTCAAACGCATTCAGCGCGCGCAGCGGCGCGGGCAGCAGGTTAAAGTCGGTGAACGTTGTCCCGGCCCCCACAAAACTGTTGCGCCCGACAACCCCCATCTGGATGCAGGTGTTCTGCGCCACGATGGTATATTCCATCAGGGTAGACATGAACAGTGCGGCGCGGAACGGCAAAAAGCAGTTATTGCCGATCACGCTCAGCATCAACTGGCAGCCCTGCGCGATATTCACATTGTCCCCGATGATGCAGTTATCGATCACCGCGCCCGGCCCGACCGAGCAGTGATGGCCGATAGTGGTCGGCCCGATGATGACCGCCGAGGGATCAATCGTGGTTCCCTCGCCCACCTGCACCACTTTTGAACACGACAACACCTGTTTTTGTTCCAGAATCGCCCGGAACAACATTTTGAGCGCCTCGAAGTTGTGTTCGGTGATTTTCTTCTCGAAGCGTTTCCCGCGTGAAAACACACCCATGATGATATTGGCGAAGTAAATATGCGCCCAACTGTCAATCGACAGGCACGAACGTTCGGTCAGCAAATGAGTCAGGTCGAGATCGCGCCCGAACTCACCCTCACTGCCGGTGCGCAGGTTGGTCATAGAGTCCGGCACGTTGTAATAACCGATCTCTTTGTATTCACTAAAGACCGGCACCGCGCGCCATTTGTGTGACTCCACATATCCTTCGGGGAAATACCACAGGTCCAGCGGATAGTACAACGCTTTGCCGTTCATATCGCGCACCGCTTCCAACCGGGAGAGCGGAATCGAATATTTGATCCAGGCATGATCATCGGCAGGCAGCGCGGCCCGGCTGGGAAGCTGACTGGCGCGGGCCTGCTCGAAAAACTCAAAGAAAAACTCACGGTCAAAATACAGGTTATCCCGATAGACCAGGACTTCATCATCCCGATCTACGCGCAGCGCCAGATCGTCGATCTGTGCCAGGGGCAGTTCAGCGGAAGTCTGGCCGCACACGTCCTCAATAATATCGGCATGGTGAATCTTGAGCGGCTTGTTGAGAATACTCAACTCGCTGGCCGGTTCGTTAAACGGCGAGATAAGACGCTTATCTTCTATCACGAACTTTCGCAGTTTGCGGGTTTTGTGCATAGGATTCAGTTCTCGTACATCTATTTAATTACTTAATTACAACCATTTTAATCATGGATTGAATTTAGAGCCATGTTTTGAGGGCGGATGGTGCGGCTCAACGTCCCTCCCCGGCAGGGAGAGGGAGGTAGGATCAGGGTTAACCACTGACCAGCCAAGTGCGCAGCGTGGTGATAAACCGCTCTGGTGAGTCCATCATAATAAAATGTCCGGCATCAGGAAACCATTCGATCTGCGCCTGAGCCACGCCGGTTTTGAGCGTTTTGTGCTCGCTCGGCCTGACAATAATATCCCGCTTGCCATACATCCCCAGCGTCGGCACAGTGACATGCTGAAGTTCGGGACGCAGATCGGTGTTGCGCAAGGTGTTGATGCTCTGAAAAAATGATTCCATGCTGATACGCGACACATCTTTATGGATCATGCGCGACATTGCCCGGCCATCACGCGCCATAAAATAGCTGTAGCCGCGTAAGAAGGTCAGCAGCGCCTTGCCGTTGAACAGCCAGAACACCGAGGCCAGCGTGGGATTGCCAGAGAGTTTGAGCAGCAGATTGAGCGACGTCCCATTGATCGGCGAACCGATCACGCACACTTTGACCACTTTTTCGGGGTGACGAATCGCCATACTCAGCGAGACCGTCCCACCCATCGAATGGCCGATCAGCGGCGCTTTTTTGATTCCCAACCGCTCCATAAACTGGTAGACCATCTCGACATAAGTCGGGACGGTGAAGGAGTCAAGGCGGCGGCTTTGGGCTTCGGTGTCGCCGGTAGGCACCCCCGACTCGCCAAAACCGAAGAAGTCCAGCGCATAGGTACGAAACTCGCGCCCCAAGACCTCAATCGTAGGCCGCCACAGTTCCCACGATCCTAACCAGCCATGCAGCAGCAAAACGGGCCGCCCGCGCCCGTAAGTCTCATAATGGATAATTCCCGGATCGGTCACGACGGATGGCACGTTGGCTTTCCTCCAACACGCAAGAGAATACTCCAGACTGACGGCGCACCAACCGCTTGCGCCGGTCCTGCTGGCCTAACCAGGTCTACCGGCCTAATTTCCGGCAGCGTTGAGCGTCGGGGAATCCTCAAGTCAGGCGCGCATTCTGCATCGGGGCGCGGTATGCTGCGCCCCCCCTGCCTGCCTTGTATGAAGCGGAACTAGGTATCCATCTCTTCGAGAATGGAATACAGCAGTTCCAGCAGCACGTTTTTGACGCTCTCTTTTTGGGTGGCGATGCACGGCAGCAGCTTAACGTTGTCTTCGATCCGCAGGGCAATGCGCAGGTCTTCCGGGGTCCAGGCTTCCGGGTGATCCTGCTTATTGGCTGCGACAACATAGGGGGTTGGCGCATAGGCGCGGAACGTTTCGAGAATACTTTTGGCTTCGCGGAACGTTTCCGGTTTGGCGCTGTCCACCATCACCACAAAACCCAGCATACCTTCGGCCAGAATTTCCCACATGAAATCGAAACGGCGTTGGCCGGGTGTACCAAACAAGTACAACACCAGGTCATCGTCCACCGTGATACGACCAAAGTCCATGGCGACGGTGGTGGCCTCTTTAGTGCCGAACTCTGCCGAGTCCTTCGAGATGCTCTCGTCGGTGGTCACGACATCGATTTCGCTGATCGAGCGGATAAATTCCGTTTTGCCTGCGCTAAACGGGCCTGTAATGACCATTTTGACAGTTTGCATAGGCATGAGACGCTCTCACTCTCAAGATAATGACGGATCAAATATTACTGCATAATCGGGGATCGCCCTGGGCGTGCAACCCCGAACCCCAAACACTTGAACACTCTTCCGGCGCGGCAGCGCCGCACCTTGACACCCGGCTACACCAAGCACAGACTCTAAACGTCTTTGATCTTGGTGATCAACCGCTCTACCATACTCCGTTTGGCGGCTGTCGACTGGAAAGCGCCCGCCGATGATGGCTTGGGCGGTTTCGGCGGCTGCATTCCTGGCGACTTCACCAACTCGACCAAACCCGCTTGCAGCAGCCCATATACCACCTTGCGGATTTCAGTATCGGTCATGTTGCAAGCTTTGGCGATCTGGCGAATCGAGTTTTTCGGGTTAATGAATGACACCACGCGCCATTCTTCTACGCCCAAATGAATCCCTCGGAACTTATCGCCCGGCGTATCGGGAAATTTGAGCGCGAAATCCAGATTCGGCAGTTCGTCTTCCAGCGGTTTGACTTCTTGCAGACGGCGCGAGCCTTCAATGATCACGTTTTTCAGATCAATCGGGACCGTGATTCGCTCGGCAGCCGGCAGCACATTTTCCTCAAAGAGGAAGGGTTCTTCTTTCCAGCCCATCACGTCAAACACGATATTGAGCGTATGCTGACGTATGCTCTGCACAATATCCACTTTACTCACATAGTTGGCATTAATCAACATGAGCGCCAGCGCTTTGTCAGAATATTTGCTGCCGCGCTCACGGATCACACGCGCCTGCTCAGTATTGAGCTTGCCCGCTTTGTGCAGCACGTTCGCCAGGTTGCCATCCTGATCACCCACCGACGCCAGGATAAGCTGGCCCTCTTTAAAACAAACGGATGCACGCTCTTTACCAGGAATCACCTTCGGACGTTTTTTGCCCTGCCCATCCATGATCGTTTCATTGGTCACGATAGGCGCGAACAAATGGAGAGTACCCGTCTTGCGAGCCAGGTTGATGAGGTTCAGAATTTGGGTGGTGCTAAAATCCGCCAGATTACCTTTAAACGCCATGTTTCACGTCCCTGCCCGGAGCTAGAACTAGCGGCGGGGGTCGCCCGATCCAGATTGTCTGTCGGGCATTATACCCTGCCGTAAAACGCGAGTCAATTCGCCTACTTACAGGTCTTTCTCAACACGCCCATTAACGTTAAATTCATTATATCTGGATTATTGTGAATGAAAACCGCTGATAGACTAAAGTACTGGACTATCTTTTAGATTGTAGAGGAAAAACGTATGGCAAAGCAAGCGCCCAGTCAACGCCGCGCCAGAGGGTTTTTAGGGGAAAAAGCCAGAAGTACTGCAACAATTCATGAATTATTCATAAGGCTGGGCCTCATAATGCTGATTCTGCTGGCGGGCTGCACGCTGAATCGCGGTGATGATCCTGATCTCGTTGTTACCGCTACGCCCGCCCCACTCGCGCTGGCTGCGCTGCGTTCGGATGCGGTCGGGCCGGATAGTTTTCCGGTGAACGTTAATCCTCTCACCGGGCTGGCGGTCGATCTTCCCGGCGTGTTGCAGCGCCGACCGCTGGCGATCAAAATCTCGAATGCGCCCGACAGCGTGCGCCCTCAGGCCGGGATCAGCGCCGCCGATCTGGTATTTGAACACTATACCGAAGGACGCCTGACGCGCTTCACCGCTATTTTCTGGACTCATACTCCGCCCCGCGTTGGCTCTGTGCGCAGCGCCCGCCTGATCGATCTGGAGATTCCCGCCATGTACGGCGCGCTGTTGGCCTATTCAGGCGCTAGCGAACCCATTCGCCAGCGGATCGCGGCGCTGCCGTTTGCTCCCCGCGCATATGAAGGGGTGAGCGTGGGCGAGCCGCTCTATTTCCGCGATCCGGCGCTCGAACCGCCGCATAACCTGTTTGTCGTCCCGGTAGAAGTGTGGCGGCGCGCCAGCCAGGATCATCAGAATCAGCCGCCCGCGCTCAAAGGGATGGCCTTTTCCCCCACCCCGCTGACCGACGGTTACATCACACAGCGTATCACGATCAACTATGGGCCAGACGTGGTACGCTGGGATTACGCCGCCGCCACCGGGCGTTATGCGCGCACGTCCGACGGTCAGCCGCACCGAGACGCGAACACGGGCGAGCAGGTCAGCGCCGCCAATGTGGTGATTCTCTTCGCCCATCACCAGGAAGATTTGAGCATTGTCGAGAGCGAATGGCAGGGCCACAAGGATTTTTCTATCGAAATCCAGCTTTGGACGCTCGGTCCGGCGGTGTTGATCCGTGACGGACAGCGCGTGGAGGGCTGGTGGATGCGTTGGGAAGAAAACGACCTGATCAGTCTGTGGGCCAACGAACAGGGAACGCAGCGGCTCTATCTCAAACCGGGCAACACGTGGTTTCAGGTTGTGCCACTGGATTTTAGCGGATTGCGGTACAATTGAGGTGAGTTATGCTCGAAAATTTGCCCAACAGAGTTTTTAGTTTTTAGTGATTAGTACAAGCAAAGTAAAAAAGCGCACGAGCCAGCGAAGCGTTTTTTACTAAAAACTAAAAACTGATCACTAAAAACTCACCAGCGAACAAACGCCCATTACCGTAGATAAGCCATGTTCGATCCACGTTATCCCTGGTTAGCCATTGGTTTCCTTACGCTCGTAGCCACGTTTGGGTTGTTATATCATGGGGCGATTGTTTTTGGCCTGTATAAAGACCCGCTCATGTCTTGTTTTCGGTGGTATGGCCCAGAGAAACGGTATTACCCGCTGTGCCGTTTTTTGGAAATGCTCGCCGCGTGGAGTCTGATGGTGTCGAGCATGTTGGATTCGCTGACAACCAACAGCCGCGAAACCTGGCTGTATGCCCCGGCGATGTTTTTCGCGCTGTCGCTGCTGGCGTTCGCGAGCAGCCTGATCGCGCGCAAACAGACCACCTTGCGCGAAGCTTTGCCCTTTTGGTATTCTGAGCTGATGGGCAGCACCACCCGCCAGGAACGGCGGCAGTTAGCGTTCGCCTGGCTGCGGATTCCGCTCAAAATGCGCTGGCACTTGAGCGGGGATCAGGCTTCTTTTCGCGTCTGGGTCGATATGGTGCGAATGACGGTGTTTTACGGCGCAACTGATCCCGCCAGTCCCTGGGATCGGTGGAATTAATCGGCGTTCACAGGGAGCAGGTTCGATGAATGTTTTGGCCGGGTTTCCACGCCTGTTTATCTGGTTCGGTTTTTTGACCACCAGCGCCGCTGTATTTTATTATGGCGCGATCCTCAGTGGGGTTTACAAACATCCCCTGATGGCCCAATTCCGACGCTATGGCGAAGAATGGATCGTCTCGCCGGTCTGCCGGTTATCGCTCGCGATGGGCGCGTGTTTGCTGACAGCATCCCTGCTGATCCGGGATCAACTGCTGCCGACTAGTTATTTTTACCGCATGTTTCCGCCCAGCAATTTATTCGTGCTGGCGCTGGCCTCGTTTGCCAGTTATTTTGTATTAAAAAGTCGTCCCGCATTGCGGCTGACTTTGCCCATGTGGTATCACGAGATGTTGATCTATACCAGCCGCCAGGAACGACGGCAGATCGCGTTTGCCTGGCTGCGAGTCCCGCGCCGCCTACGCTGGCGAATGAGCGGCGATCAGGCCTCTTTTCGGGTATGGGCTGAACTGGTACGACTGACCGTGATCTACGGCGCTTATGATCCCGATGATCCCTGGGATCATTGGACATGATCAACCGGGCGGCGGCGGCTGTTGCAGCAGTAGGTGGCCGAAAACATGCACATCACGCAGCGCACCGTCAAACGATAGCCGAATCGTGCCGCGCTGTTTGATCTGTTCTTCCGTCACCCAGACCGCTCCACTTTCGGGCGGCGCGGCCAACAGCGGGCCAAGATAAGAATCGCGCTTAAATTTCACGTCGTAAATTTCTAGAAAATAATGCGTCAGTGTGCCGGTCTGCCCGGTGCGCTGTGTCAGCGATTCTTGTTCCACCGTCCACAGATAATCTAACTGCACATCGTCTGGAGTCAGCGCGGGGAGCAGTTTCGCCTCTTCTACCAATTCTTCCTGAATCTCGCGGAAAGGCGAACGTTCGCGCTCCTGACCGCTGTAAAACCAGGCGCTAAAATACTCCAGCGCCGATTGAGGCATAGTCAACCGCAGGTCCAGACTGGCGGCGTTTTCAGGTGAAGCCTTGAACCGCTCGACAAGGCTTATATCCGACATGCTGAGCGCTCCCCCTACCGGCGACAGGCGGTAAACACCTTTGGAGCGCAAATTGGTGTTGAGCAGCAGCAGATATTTTTTGGCATGTTCAATGCGGCACAGGCAGCCGCAGCTTATTCGTATCCACTGTTCACGTGCTGGCGCTTCGTTCATTCCACGACATCCACTCATTTGATTAATCTCGGCCCCATTGTCACTCGCCCCGCACAAAAAAACAACCGGGTTGCCGAAGCTGGTGTCAGCGGGTAATATTCGATCTAAGTCTGCAAATAATGGTTTGAATATTCTACCGCAATGAAATTTCATCGCACCTCAAGATGTGAGTATGGATAAAACCACGCGTGATCCGGTGCAGCGCCGGAATTTTCGTCTCAGTATCATCAACGGCGGCATGATGATCGGCACCAGCAATTCGGTGGCCAGCCCGGACCTGGTACTCACTGCGTTTGCCGCCAATCTCACCGATAATCCGCTGATCCTGGGACTCGTCGCGCCGCTGCAAGGAGCGACCTGGTCTTTGCCGCAAATCTGGTCGGTAGAACAGTTGCAGCGCCGCAAACACGCTCTCCCGATCTACAATCAAGCGGCATTTTTGCGCCTCATTTGTTGGGTAGTGTTGTGCGCAGCGGCCCTGTTAAGCCATAATACGAACGTACTGCTGTTGGCCCTGATGATTTTTGTGCTGATCGGCGGCACAGCGGCGGGCGTGGCAGGCTTACCCTTTATCGAAGTGGTGGGCAAAATTATTCCACCGCGCCAACGGGGATTGGTGTTCGGCTGGCGCGGCGCGTTAGGTGGATTTTTATCGATCATCGGCGCGCAAGTGGTCATTTTTTTCACTGGACCCAAATCGACCTTTGACTTCCCGACCAATTTCGCCCTGCTGTTCGTTTTTGGCATGATCACGCAGATGATCGGATTCTTCAGCTTCTCGCTGGTGATCGAGCCGCCCACCGAACACAAAACGCAGCATCTCAAACCCACGTTTAATGTACTGCGCACTATCTGGCGATCCGATGACAACTACCGCCACTATGTGCGAGGCCGCACATTTTTTGAACTGTCCAGCGTCGCCAACGGCCTGATCATCGTCTATGCCAACCAGATGTTAGGTGTGCGGCTGGAATTGATCGGCGTATATCTGCTGATCAGTTCGGTACTGCGCCCCCTGTTTAGCATTTACGCCGGGCGCGTCAGCCTGAGAATCGGCAACCGGATTCCCGTCGCGGTCGGTGTGTTAGCGCAAGCTGCCGGGTGGGGCCTGCTGCTGCTGGCCCCGGTGATCGGAGTCAAAGGCAGCGCGGCAGAATATTATCTCGTCCCGATCTACACCCTGACCGCCATTCAAAAGGGGCTGGTTTTTTCTAACCTGATGGCGCTGGGGCTGAATGTCACCCCCGAAGACGAGCGCCCGCTGTATATGGGCGCGCTGAACACCTGGATCGGCTTTGTAACGCTGGCGGGCGCGCTCAGCGGGGTGATCGTCAAAAGCATCGGTTTTGAGTCGCTGTTTTTCCTGATGGCGATTCTCTCCCTGCTCAGCGTGTGGCAGTTTTTCACGCTGAATGAACGCATGGACGACGGGATCGCCGCCTGATGGACGATCCTTCT
>JACRBK010000380.1 GCA_016234525.1 Chloroflexota bacterium | reverse complement strand
GCGATGAATCGTGATGTGATGCAGTCGATGTTAGTGACGCTGGGCTATCCGAAGGTGCATATTTTTCACGACAGCACCGACTTTTTAGAGCGGATGACACAGCTCTCTCCCAGTCCGACCGTGATCTTGCTGGATATTCATCTGTCACCGCACAACGGTTTTGAACTGCTGACGATGCTGCGCGCTCACGAAAAGTTTTGTCATCTACCCGTGATCGCGGTCACGGCCAGCATTCGGGATGCGCGCGAACGACTCTCTGCCGCTGGGTTTGACGGCTGCATTTCCAAGCCGATCAGTTGGCGGCAGTTTCCCCAGATGATCCAGCAAATTCTGAATGGGGAAGCTGTATGGGATGTGCGGTATTGAGTTCATAGGGACGCGCCCCTGCTGCGCCCTGTGTCGTTTTATGCCGGGGGGGAGTGCATGACCACACCGCCAATCGCGACGCTCATTCAAGACCTCGACAGTTTTGACTATGAGGTTCGCGCCCAGGCTCAGACTCAGCTTGTGGCTTTTGGAGCCGCCGCGGTTGAGCCGCTGATCGATGCGATGCACACCCTGCAAGGCCGCAAAAGTTGGTTGGCGCTGCATGTGTTGTCCGAAATTGAAGACGAGCGCGTGATTCCGGTGATGATTGAGGCGCTGACGCTGCCGAATAATATTTTGCAGCAGACCGCCGCTGAACTGCTGGGCCATATCGGCGATCAACGCGCTGTGCTGCCGTTGATCCAGGCGCTTGGCGGCGGTTCGGCGAATCTGGTGTTGTGGGTCGCCACGTCATTAGGGGAGTTGGGGGATCGCCGCGCGATTGATGGCCTGATCGCCACTCTGCAAGCGACCCCATCGCCGACCGTGCGCCATACCGTGATCAAAGCCCTGCAAAAGTTAGACGCGCGCCGCGCTATCCCCATCATCGCCCAATTTGCCGACGACGAAGACCCGCACGTGCGGTCGCGCGTGCAAAAAGCCCTGGATTCTCTCTCTGAACTACCAGAAGAATAATCCCTTTTTTGAGGAGCTAATAACATGGAAATTAACCGTGATGAGATTGTTCGCCTGACCGAGGAATACGGCGATGCATGGGGCATCAATCACACCCGGCGTTTGTTAAGTCTGATTGCTCAAATCAGTGACGGTCAGCGTTATGATCAGGATACGCTGTGGGTCGCCGCGCATCTTCACGACTGGGGAGGGTATTCTCCCTGGCTGCAAGCGGACGTGGACCATGCCCTGCGATCCCGGCAGGTGGCCGAGACGTTTTTGAGTGAAAGAAACTATCCGGGCGATCAGGCTGCGCTGATCCTGGAATGTATTGAGTTTCACCACAGCCCCGACCCAGCCCGCCGCTTAGAGGCGATCTTATTGTGCGATGCGGATGCGCTGGATTTTCTGGGCGTGGTTGGGGTCTTGCGCGATTTTTCTAAGAATGCCAAAGACCTGAAAAGAGCCTTCGAGATCACGAAAAAACGCCGTGCGGCGCTCCCTGGCAAGCTGATATTGGAGACCTCTAGAGAAGTTGCCGTTCAGCGTATCGCGCGCATGGATGATCTGTTCGCGGCGTTTGAGGAAGAAACATTCGGATGTTTTTAGGGGGAGATTGGTGTTTTTACCCCTATCTCCCCAATTCGCAGGGACATTGATGGTCCTGCCCGTAAATAGCCAGGGTCTTCAGGCGATCTGCTAAATTTCCAACACGATCTTCCCGAACACATCCCCGGCTTCGAGCGCGCGCTGAGCGGCGGCGGCCTGTTCGAGCGGGTAAGTCGCGCCGATCACGGCCTTGAGTTTGCCCTTAAACAGCAGGTTCATCACTGTAACATAATCATGATGCGGCCCCATTGTGCTGCCCAAAATGCTGAGATGTTTGCCGAATACCAGCCGGTTATCGATCTCAACGACCGGGCCGCTGGTGTTGCCCACCGTCAAAATACGCCCGCCGCGCGCCGCTGCCCGCAGACTATCTTTAAATGTCGCCGCGCCCACGTTATCGACCACCACATCCACACCGCGTTTGGCCGTGAGTTGGAAGATCGCCCGCGACCAGCCGCCCTCTACATCGCGCCGCACGATAGCATCCGCGCCGAGCGCTTTGGCCTGGGCTAACTTTTCATCCGAACTGCCGACCACGATCACGAGACAGCCCGCCAGTTTGGCGATCTGGATGCAGGCGGTATTCACGCCGCCGCTCGCGCCCACAATCAGCACCGATTCCGCCGGGCGCAGTTCGCCGCGTGTGATCAGACTGTGCCACGCGGTGACGAATACTAATGAGGCGGCAGCGGCTTCGGCAAACGAGACATGCCCCGGCAGCATGATCAGGTTACGCGCGGGAACGGTGATGTATTCGGCATATGTTCCGCTGAGATGTTCGCCCAAAATGCCAAAATGGATGCAGCGATTCTCTTGACCGGAGCGGCAAAATACACACACGCCACAGCTTATCGTCGGGTCCAGGGCGGCGCGATCTCCGACCACCCAGCCGGTCACCCCGTCACCCAGCGCATCAACCGTCCCGGCGGCATCTGCGCCGGGGATGTGGGGATAATGTAATTTGATGCCCGGCCAGCCGTTGCGCACCCAAATATCCAGGTAATTCAGGGCGGCGGCCCCAACCTTGAGGCGTACTTCGCCGGGGCCAGGATCAGGGACCGGGTGATCGGTCACGAATTGCAGCTTTTCCGCCGGGCCGTGTTCAGTGAGTAAAATGGCTTTCATGGCTTAAATCTCTTTCTTTAAACCGTAAATAATGTTATAGAATTTTTGTCGGGGGATAGGGTGGCCCCATCCCCCGACAAAATTGGAATTATTCCGCGAATAAAAAGGCCATGTCGCGCCGGTAGAGCATATTGGCCCAGCCCAAGATCGCCGTGTTAGCGCGATCACCGGGCGGGGCAGGCTCAGGATCATCAACGCGCATCGTTACCATCGCGACCGGCAGACCATTGATCGCCGCGTGACTGTCGCTCTCAAGGACCCAACGCTCGGCAAATGACTCACCTGACAACAGGCTGGTGTAAGTTTGCAGCCGGTTCGCCAGGGTGTGAGCGGCGGCTTCAGCATCGGTTCCTGGTGGGAAAACTAAGACCAATCCTAAATAGGTGGCCCCTGGTGCATGGCGTGTTGAAAACAGCGCGACGTCAAAATGCGGCAGCGGATCGGCTTGATACTGCGCCAGCAGCGTGTCGCGTACTTCCTTCAGGGGGAGCGGCCCTATGTCCAACCCGACGGAGTATGCATCGGGGAACTGCGCACCGCTGATCAGGGCCGCGCCGGTCAGATCGCCCAACATCGACCAGTCTTCCATCGCGTTGGCGGCGGCGATATAGGCCGGATCATCCGCCAATGAAGGTACGGTGCCCTGCTGCGTGGCGAGGGAATTTGTCACGGGAGCCGTCGCGCGCCCGATCACCATCTGCCCATCCAGCAGCGCGATCCGGTTGAGGCGGCCCAACATACCCAGGCGCGGCAGGCCGGTGGAGCCAGGGAGATCGGTTTCATAATCGCCAAGAATCTGATAAAGCGTGCCGCCCGTTTCCAACGGAACCGCCTCATACCCTGTGGTGGTCAACGCATTGGCGATTTGCGTGCCGTCGAAGCTGAACTCCACCACCGAAATATCGTCGGGCGGTTCCCCGGCATACAGGAATCGATCCATGTTGAACAGGTCAAAGCCATAGATGGCGCGAATATCGTCGCTCAGCAAATATTGTGCGCCCAACACATCGGGCGGCATAGTCTGGGTGGGCATGATAAACACCCAATAAGCATAGGGGTCACGGTCAAGCGCCTCGAGTTGTTCCACGTTGTCGATGCGCGGCACATTCCAACTGGTGTGCCAGGTTGCCAGGTCGCCAAAGGTCAGCCAGGCGCGCGTTTCGGGCGTATCGGGCACAAAATGCAGCAGGCGCAGCAGATCGTTTTCGCTGCTGTCCTGGCCGGAGACCCCCGGCACACCAATCAGAATCAGCGCGAACAAGGCAGCAAGTATCCACCACCGATTTTTCTTCATGACGACCTCCCTATTTGACCTTAAATGTCAGTGTCTCTTTGGGTTTATCATTCAAATATAACACCACTTGATACGAACCTACCGGCCAGCCCTCTTGCGGCGGCGTGAGATCAAAGGTCAACGTGCCGTCACCCGACTCCATTTCGGCTTGCGTGATCAAGGTGCGAACGGTCTTGTCTTCCACTGACACGGCATACCATTCGGCTTTAGTTGGTATATCGCCAGCGGCGTTTTTTAACTCCACCCGGCAGTAAAACGTATCGGCAGGGGCGTAGCTGGTGGTTCGAGTGGTGCCGTCAGCGTCCTTATACATTTTGGGGTTTTCAAAATGGGCGGTGCTGGTGCTGATGCTGCACGCCAGTCCTGCCGCGATCAACAGCACGATCACGATCCAGACTGGTTTATGAATAATGGGCTGCATAGTGATTTTCTCCGGTTTACACATCCTAGCATAACGGTTTGGTGTCGTTTAGCAAATACGACCCCTTAGCGGAGAGGGGAGAATGCTGGGCGAAGGTGCAGACCCGTTACTCCCTGTTCAGGCTGCGCGTGCTTTTTGCTGAAGGCTGAAGGCGGGCAGCTTCCCCGCCGTACAACATCGAAAACCCAATTCATGTTATGATCATGGCAGACCGATTGATTGGTTCTGCAACCTGGTTTTACACACTCGTCTGGAGTCGATCCTCATGCCTGACAGCACTTCGTCCCCGTATGCGCTGATCTCGCTCGGTCAGTTCGGAGAGCGTGCGCGCCCTGGCACGGACCAACTGCGCGAAGCCGCGTTAGTCGTCGGTCTGGGGCAAGTTGGGCAGCAGGCGGTAGCGCGGGTGCGGGCCATGCTGAATGTGCTGTTGGCCCGGCGCGAGGTGCAAAATAACATTCATCTGCTGGCGATTGCGCGCCGCCGTTCGCTGAGAGAAGAAGTCGCTCTGCCGCGCGAAGAACGTCTGCCGCTCGAAATGGACGCGATCCGCTGGACGGATATTCCCGCCCGTTATTCACAGATGGGCGTGCCGCAGTGGTGGCCGCATTCGCCGCGTGCGCCCGAAGCCCAAAAAGACCCTTCTTTGGTGCGCGCTCACAGCCGCCTGATGTTATTCCACCATGCTCCCCTGATCAGCGATACGCTGTACCGGCAGATTCAATGGCTGCACGAGGTCGGAACCGGGCGTGATCTCAAACTGGCGCGGCGTATCTATGTGCTGGCCTCGTTAGCAGAGGCCGAAGGCAGCGGCATGTTGTTTGATATTGTCACGCGGCTGCGCCTGTTGTGTGGCGATCAGCCGACGACGATCATGGGCATTTTTTCGCTGCGCGCCGCGCCGCTGGCTTCTGATCCTGAAAATGTGCTGGCGATGGCGAATGTCTACGCCACCCTGCGCGAGATCGACACATATACTGCTCAGCCCAAAATGTACCCGTCGCGCCTGCCGGTGGTCGGTCATCTTCTGCCTGCCGTGTCCGCGCATCCTGCTCTGGATATGATCCTGTTGGCGGATGACGCGAACGCTGCCAGCGTCGAAGCGCCTGAAAACCCAGTAGCAGAATGCGCCGTCACCTGGATCGCCGCCAGCCTGACCGATCCTGCCACAGCGCCACAGCTTCCGACGCCCTTGCAGGTGAACGAAACTGATCGTTTTGCCGGGTACAGCACGGTAGGGGTGAGCCGGCTCGCCCTGCCAACACGCGCCGCGATGGACCTGTCGGCGGTAGGCTTGGCGCAGATCATCCTCAAAGCCGCCAAATCGACACAGGCCGCTTCGCCCACTGCCGGGTGGATCAACCAGATGATGAATCAGGCGCAGACGGCGCTGCTGGATATTGATCTGCTCCATTTGCCCCAAGTCTCCGACCGGCTGCGCGATTGGTCATACGCGCTCAGTCTGGCCGGGCTGACGCGCCAGCTTGAAACCCGCGTCGCCAGGGGTGAAACAGGCCGGATGCTCGACCTTGTGCAGTCCGAGACGCGCCGCCTGGAAAAAGAAGTCAGCGAACAGGATACGCTCGAACAGGGCGTAACCGTCACCATGACGGACACGCTGCGCGCGCGCATGGATTCCACGCTTTCGGCCAGCCAGCGCGATCTACAAAATGCGCTGTATACTGCCCCGGTGGAGTTGGCTTACCAACGCGGCTATGGCTTGATCTGGGCGGTGAGCGCGCTGGAAGGACTCGAAAAGCAGGTCGTGG
This sequence comes from Chloroflexota bacterium, assembly GCA_016234525.1. Classification (GTDB taxonomy): domain Bacteria; phylum Chloroflexota; class Anaerolineae; order Aggregatilineales; family Aggregatilineaceae; genus JACRBK01. The sequence goes on along the minus strand of JACRBK010000380.1, from coordinate 7,287 downwards.
CGGCGCTGACCGAGCTTGAGCGTAACGTATTGGAGACCGACGCCCTGCACCAAAACGCCCGCTCCGCCCTCCTTGAAGCGGCCAACCAACACGACGGCAAAACCGTCAAACGTAAAACGGTTGTGGTCGAACTAGACGCGCGGGCCGGAGAAATGTTGAACGCCACTGCCGCCTGGATCGCAGCCCAGGCCCGGCTCGATGGCTGGCGCGGGCTGCGCCGCCAGATCAGCGATCTGATCTCGCAGGTGCGTGATGTGATCCCGCAGATCGAAATTATCGGCCAATCCCTGCGCGATTTTGAGCAATCCTGCCGCGAAGCGATGGCTCAGGCTGTACGCCAACCGCCCCAGTTCCCGGCAGGCGTCGCGCTCACCGAACACTGGTATGCCGCCGGAATCAAAGATATTGCCGAATATGGCCTGCTTCAGCCGCGTGAACTGCTCGCGCAGGTCTTTAACGTGTGGGGCGGGGCGCATGTCCCGCAGGAACGCCGCCTGGGCCGCTTTTTAGCCGAGGCGCTCGACGCGGCCCGCCGCACCCTGGCCGGGGCGTACAATTTTTTGGACCTCTACCAGTTTTTGAGCGAGAACCAGAATAATCTGATGTTCCGGCAGGCGTTGATGAAACTGCCCGGCGCGGCAACCCCGGCGCTGATTCCGAACGCCGACGAACGCCACCCCGCTCCCGCGTTGTATGAGCTGGTGCGCGAAACGCCGCGTGCTTTTAGTGCGCTTGGCCCGGTTCAGCCCGGTTTCGCCCGCAGTTTTGTGCCTTCCCCTGATCCTGATGAGATCACGGTGCTGCGCGTTCTGCATGGCATGATGGCCGAGGCGATCCCCGCCCTACGTGAAGGCTACCGCCGCGCTTATGATCGCGCCGGGGCCGAAGGGATGCCGCTGCACATTGATCGGCGCTGGGATTCGACGATGGCCGATCTGGTCCACACCGCCGCCCGCCGCGAAATTTCTACGATCTGGGAAAACCTGATTAAGGCTCTGCTGCGCGATCCGGGCAGCGCTGCGCCGCCATTGGATGCGCTGGTCCGGGCGTTCGGGCTGGCGCTCGATGTGCAGGAAACCACGACGGTGCCGAGTCTGCCCGGCGATATGCGGCTGGTGGTCTACAAACTGCGCCCCTTCCGGCTTAAACTGCCGCCGCCGAACTGCGCCGTTTTGTTCATCTTTTCGAATCGCAGCGCCGAGGCGGTTGGCGAAGAGATCGAGCGCGCGATGGCTCTGCTGCCCCTGGAAGAACAGTTCGCTTTTGTGGTCAACCTGACCGGGCGGCGCGATATGGATGAACTGCTGGCCCCGCTGCGCCGGATCGACTTCACGTCGTTGGTGCTGACCGAGGCCGACATCAAACATATCGTCAGCGCTCGCCAGCCGACGCGCGCCCTGGGAGATCTGGTGCTGGATCAAGTGAGCCTGACAACGGTTTCGCCGTTTTATACGCGCGGCCCGGTCCCGGAGCATATGTTTTTTGGCCGCGAGCGCGAGATCAGCGAGGTACGCAGCAAACTTCGCACGCACAGCGTCGCCCTGATCGGCGGACGGCGTATCGGCAAAACGTCTACGCTCCAGCGCATTCAACGGCTGCTCAAGCCCATCGAGAGTGACTATGTGCCGTATTATCTGGACTGCCACAACGCCACCAATTACCAGAGTTTTTTCTGGCTGGTGAATAAACGGTGGGAACTCGACCTGCCCGCCAATGTCAACCCGGTGCAGTTCGAAGATGCGGTGAACGCCTTACAGCAGCGGCATCGTGGCAAAAATATCGCCATCCTGTTTGACGAAGTGGACACCCTGCTGCGGTTTGATCGCCTGCCCGATCATCAGGAGACGCTGTTCCGCACCTTTCGGGCGCTTTCCAACGAAAAACGCTGCCAGTTTGTGTTCAGCGGCGAAAAATGGTTGATGAGCGCCACCCACGATCCTTACTCGGCGCTGTTTAATTTCGCCCAGGCCGTGCGGCTGGAACCGCTGCCGCCGAAAGTGGTGCATCATTTGGTGGCGGAACCGTTCGAGATGCTGAATGTGTGGATCGAAGAATCCGACCAGTTGATCGACAAAATTTATCATATCTCTGCCGGACACCCGAACATTGTCCAGATGATCTGCCAGGCGATGGTCGAAGAACTGGATCACGATCCACAGAACGCCAGCCTGCTCAACATGGCCCACCTGGATCACGCCACGTCGCAGCGCGAACTGCAAGATGAGATTGTCGAAACTATCTGGGGGCAGATGAATCCGCTCGCCAAACTGATTACGCTGATCTGGCCCGAAGATGAAGTGCTGCTGACGCTGAACCAGATCGAAGCGCTGCTGAGCGATATTGGCATCCACCGTGTCGCGCCCGAAAAGCTCGAACGCACCGCGAAAGACCTGGAACTGTATTGTTTTGTGCGCCCGCGAGAAAACGACCAGATCGAACTGATCCCGATTGCTTTCCCCGCCATTCTGGACTTTATGACCGACAAAAAACGTCAGATCGAGATCGTGCGGCGGCAGTATGAGAACGAATCACGCGCCGCGCCGGGGTAGGGGCGCTGCTTGCTGCGCCCGGTCTTTCTGACTAAGGCTGATCGCCGATCACTGAACGCTAAAAAAACCACCGTCATCCTTGCGCCATCTCCCCGTCAGCCGGGCGTAAGCGTGACGTGCAGCACCCAACGGGGAACAGTGACCAAATCGTGGTATGATCCCGCCATACTGCTGCTACCCGGAGGAAAAATGATGATGAGTGAAACTAATTTACGACGCGCTTTATTCAGTTTATTGTCGATTATTTTGATCGTTCTAACGGCGGGGGTAATCGGCCCGTTGGCACCCGCTCACGCGCAAAACGCCTGTGATGGACTGGTGACTCCCCGTCTGACCAGCGGCGGCGCGGCGCGCGTGATCTCACAGTACGGCCTGAGCATGAAAAACCGCGCGGCGACTGGGGCGGCGGGCGCATCCGAACTGGCCGTACTGCCCTATGGAACCACTATCGCGCTGACTGAAGCTTATACCTGTAATTTCGGGTATGTGTGGTGGCCGATCCGCCTGGCGGATGGGACAACCGGATTTATCGCCGAAGGGGATGCCAGCAATTATTATCTCGAACCCTATACGGTCGGACAGCATTATTACGCGCGCAGCAGTGACGGCGCTCAGATCGTGCATTACCTGATCTTGCCGGATGGCAGTTCCGAGTTGCAAAACGTATTTCCGATCACCCCGGCGAGCGGCACCCCATCGCAGCTTTGGCAGCCTGTCGAGACAGCCTGGTTGACAAAGGCATTTGAGGCGGTCAAAACGGGCTGTCCTGAGCGGTTGGCGGGTACCGGGTTAGAAAACGCCACGAATGAGACGGTTCTGACGACGGCACTTCCTCCGCTAGATTATGATTTTTACCCTTCGCCTGACGGCAGCCGTATGGTGCTGGTACGCCATCAGCATCTCGTGCTGCCGCGCTGTACCAGCACCGTTCCAGAGCGGATCGGGATGAGTACGGTGAGCATCGTAGAAGCGAACGGGGCCGAGCGTGTCTTGTTTCCCTTCCCGCAGCATGGCACGGTTCCCGGCTCGCAGGATCACTATAAACCCGGCGAACCTACCCCCTGGATCGTCTCGCTGGATGAGGTGGTCTGGTCGCCGAACGGGAAGTATGTGGCGTTCGTTGCCGCCTATCAAGACCTGTGCCAGGGGGCGCTGTGCTACCGCTATCATATGTATATCTCGAACCTGGAAACCGGGCAGCTTTATGTGACTGGCGAAGGGCGGCATGTCGGTTGGTCGAACGGCGGCGAGACGATTAACTATTTCCGCCTGATCACCGGCGACCTGAACGCGCAAAATCCCCACCTGTACACCATGAAACCGGATGGCACCAACCGCCAGGAAGTCTGGCTGCCAGGGGGAGCGCGTTATGTGTCTGATTCTCGCGCGCCGTATGGTTTTCCCTGGAATGATGGCGGAACGCGGGTATTGGTCGGCAATGCCGGAATCGCCGAGGTGATGCTTTTCACCCTGTCGGATCGTTCGTTCACCCCGCCGGTGGGTGTGCCGGACCTGACTCCGTTGGCGAACCGGCTGATGGTCGGTTTGATCGGCGGCGAAAAGACTCTGCTTTGGGCAACGATTCGGGGCGAGTTTCTCACACAGAGTGTGAGCAGCGGCCAATGGACCAAACTGACGAGCGAAGTGGCCTCAACAGGGGTTGCGCCGCGTCATGTTACTCCATTCCCTCTGGTCAACCGGGCGTTGATCGAGATGGTGGACGGCTCGGCGTATGTGCTGGACCTTGATGCAGATCAATTGATCCCGGTGCGTTTCGAGGGATAATGTCAAACACCATTTGATTTTACATTGAAAGGAACTATCGTGGCTGACACAACATCCCAAAAACCTCACTGTATCGTCTGCAAACAAGACAACGCCACCGTCCCGCTGTTGACCCTGACGTTTCAGGACAATCAGTTTGCGATCTGTCCGCAGCATTTGCCGATCTTGATTCATAATCCGCAGATGTTGGTGGGCATTCTGCCCGGCGCGGAGAATCTCAAAGAGGCGGATCACGGCGACCAGTGATGGAATGCGCCGCAGGCGCAAGCCGTCGGTTGTAAAGACAGCGTACTAAGGCGCTCAAAAATAGACCGGATATGGGGCAGGGCTTACCCTGCCCAGGGTACAGCACACGGCGCCTTTATAAAATTATCAGAAAAATTTGTTTAATCTGCACAGCCCTCCAGTCTGATTCGAAAAAAATACCCCGGTGGACGGTGTTCTCGCGTGTAAATAAGGCGACTTGTCACGGTCATTTTGCCCAAACTCTCACTTGGCTCAAACGGCAAATTTGAAGGATAATCAAGAGTCGACTGATTCGCCAACGGATATCCGTCCCAATTCACCTGCCAGACACAATCTGCGCGATGATCAGCAGGAGTGGAAAACTATGGCTTCATCAATACTTCATCAGGCAGTAGAACTCGCTCAGGCCGGGCGGCGTGAAGAAGCCCGCCAGTTGATCTGGCAGTACCTTCAGAGCGATCCCAGCAACGAGACGGCGTGGTTGTGGCTGGCCTCGGTGGCGGCGGATCAGCCGGAATATCAGCGGGCGCTCAACGAAGTGCTGCGGATCAACCCGAACAACCAGCAGGCCCAACAGTTGTTGGCACAGTTCCAACAACAGTACGGTGCTGCCGCGCCGCCGTCGGTGGGCGTGTCGTATGGGGTGCCGCCGCAGGCCGCGCCGTCCTATACGCCGCCACCACCGGTCCAGGGGACTCCCGCTTTTTCGGTGCAGGGGACTCCTCCTCAGCGCGGGTATGGGATGTATGCTCCTCCGCAGCCGGTTGAGGTGAAAGTGGAGACTCGCGGCGGACGCCGGGGCTGCCTGGGGTGTGGCGTGCCGGGCTGCGGCTGTTTGGGCTGCGGCGGATGTGGTCAGGGCTGCATACTGCTGCTGCTGGTGATCATCATCGTCCCCATTGTGTTCTGTGGTGGGCTGACCTTCACCGGGCGCACTCTCGGCCCGTTGGACTTGCCCGCCGCGTACCTGCCGGGTGAGATGGGCCGCAAAGACATCACCTTTGACGCGACGCTAGATGACCAACCCTATCAGGTGTCAGCGAGTGTGCCGCGCACCTGGTATATCCCCGACGACAATAACGAAATGTGGGTCGCCTGGCGCAGCATGTTAGACGACGCGCTGACGTTTACCGAGACGAGCACGACCTGGGCCGATTTTGAGACTGAGGCCGTTGAAAATCCCCTGTTGATCGACATCAACCCGGCAGTGTTAGCCGAAGGCGGCGATGTGATCATCATGCGTCTGGTTGGTTCAGCGTCGGGTAACTATAGCTGCTCGCAGGTCCAGAGCGCGAGTTATGACGAACCGCCGACGAATTATGGCGGCGGGCTGTGCGGGTATCGCACCGATGAGGATACTCCCGGCCCCATCAACGCGGTGATGAGCGGGGCCAAAGACCCCGGTGAGGCATATACCATCACTTTTTATGTGCCGTTAAACCAGAGTAAGGCAGCGCAGTGGCAGATTTATCTGCCGAAGTCACAGTACAGCTTTTATGAAGATGACATCAAAGCGCTGATTGAATCCATTGAGATTGATCCGCAGTAAAACGGGCTACTTCCCATCTATCAGGAGTTTGTTTGAATGGCAGGCAGTATGAGACGTATTGCAGTAATGACCAGTGGTGGAGACTCGCCGGGTATGAACCCCGCGATCCGCGCGGTAGTGCGTAGTGCCGCCGCCGCCGGGGTCGAAGTGTTTGGTATTCGGCAGGCATTTTCGGGGCTGTTGGCCGGCGATTTCGAGCGGCTTTCCCCGCGTGATGTGAGCGGTATTATTCAGCGCGGCGGCACGATTTTGCAGACCGCTCGCAATGTGGAATTCAGGACCCCGCAAGGCCAGGCACGCGGGATGCGCCGCCTTAACGAACACGGCATCGAAGGGTTGATCGTGATCGGTGGCGATGGCAGCCTGCGCGGGGCGTTAGCGCTGCACAAGCTGGGGTTCCCGGTGGTGGGTGCGCCGGGCAGCATCGACAATGATATTTATGGGACCAATATGTGTATTGGGGTGGATACTGCGCTCAATACCATCATTGATGCCATCGACAAACTGCGCGATACGGCCAGCAGTCACGAACGCTGCTTTTTGCTGGAAGTGATGGGGCGTAACTGCGGTTATCTGGCGACGATGGGCGGCATTTTGGGCGGCGCGGAATTTATCGTCATCCCCGAACACGAAACCCAACTCGAAGATATCGGTAAGACGCTGCACGAAGCCTATTTGAAGGGCAAAAGTCACGCGATGGGCATTATCGCTGAAGGGGCGTCGCTCAAGATCAACGATATCGCGACCTTTTTGGAGCAGCACGAAATCGGGTTCGAAGTGCGCATGACCGTACTCGGTCATGTGGTGCGCGGCGGCAAACCCAGCGCTTTTGATCGCCTGTTGGCGACTCGCATGGGCGTTAAGGCTACCCAACTGCTGTTAGCGGGCGAAACCGGCGTTATGGTCGGGCTGCATGGGCGCGAGATCGGCACCGTGTCGCTTGAAGAGGCGACTTCTAATCAGCGTGATGTTTCCAGCGAATATATCGAAATGGCCGAAATGCTGGCGAAATAGACAAGGCAGGACTCCGCCCCAGTTGGTATAATGGGGCGGAATACTTCTTAAATAGTAGGCTCGTCTCTTGTGCTCGTTTCAATTGGAGGATTTGGCAATGTTAAGAATTGGTGTTCTGACTGGCGGTGGTGACGTTCCGGGCCT
>JACRBK010000385.1 GCA_016234525.1 Chloroflexota bacterium | reverse complement strand
GCTGGACATGACCACTGGTCAAGGAGCCAGACAGTTGTCGAGATGTTCTAGAGCCGTATGAGGAGTTGAGCTATGTTCAAAATCCGATCTTTGCTAGTTTTTGCTGGCGCAGCGCTGCTCGTTATCGTGTTGGTGCCAGGGTTGGTAGCAGCTCAGGACGCGACACCGGCCTTGCGTTTTGAGAGTCCGATCAGTTTGAATAGTTGTGGCGCGGATGGTATTTCAATGTCCTATATCGTCCACCATGATTATACCTATTCTCCGTCCATTACTATCCTTTCATCGGGTACAATCAATGGCGTGGTGGTTTTTAACGAAGGGACACTCCTGGCTAACCTCGGCGCACCACTCTCTTTTCCCACGACGTACCCTTTCTCTTTCAATACGACCCAACCTGACGCGACCTATACCTATATCCACACATGGACAACGAGAGTAGATGGTGTGGCAGTCTACCAAAGCAGCCTGAGCGGGACCTGCATTTGGATGGGCGAGGGATTTGACCCAGGGGCTGTCTCGATTTCAAACCAGGACCTGAGCGTTTCGGGGGCAGGGGCGGTGGTGCCGGGCTGTGATGTCTCGATGCCGATTTCGTCCACTTCAGTGATCGGCACCTTTACCCAGACGGCATCTACCTACTGGTCGCCCGGCAATTTGACGAATCCGCTCGTCAGCATTGAAGCCGGAAAATCGGCCTGGGTGCTTGGAATGGACAGCACCCAGCAGTACTACAAGATTATCTGGGTCTGCGATCTGTTATGGGTCCCGGTGAATACCATTGGCCCGAACTACGATGCAGTGTGGAACGGCACACTGCTCCCCACAGACATCGTTAAGTAAACTGTGTGGCTTGCTCGAACCAAAGGCTCCTTGAAACATCTGGGGCCTTTTTTGTGATCCCAGAAGGTCACATCATGACCTGCCATGCTAATCGAACACGAGCCGTCCTTCCCACACCCAACCGGACGCCGCAGGCCCCCAGGCGACCAGATACCAGTTGCCGGTCGCGTTGGAATCCAGGCGGATCGCCCCGGTCACCGGCCCGCTCATAACACTGACCTGCATCCCTGCGCTCAGTTCAACTATAATCTTCCCCTGGTAAACATCGGGCAGAGTCCAGGCGCGCGTGTTATCAGTCACCAGGGCGGTGACGTCGCTGCCGGACGGGGCAGCTTGAGTGGCGGCAAAGACCGGCGGCAGAGCAGCAGAGTCGAAAATGGCATGGGCAGGAACCCAGCCCGGCGCGTAAGGTGCAAGATACACGCGATACCACATAACCGCTGGATCGTCCCCCGGCTGCGGGCCTTCTAAAATTTCGACCAGGCTGCCCGCCGGGACGGCAAAAGGCAGCCCATCAGCCGATGCGGCTGGCTCCTGGCGGATAACTGTCCCTTCGAGCGTCAGGCCATAGGCCTTGCCCGGTTCGGCCAGGCCCGCGCACGGGCCGCGCGTGGTGACGCTGCTGGCAGAGAACCACCCCGACGACCGCGCCTCATCGAACATCACAATATAGGCGCCGGGAGCCTGGCTGATCGCTACATACGATCCGGCAGATAGACGGCTGCCGTCTGCCCGGCTTAGCCCCGGATCGGTGTAGGTGGGGATCGGTGTGGTCGTGCTGACTACACACAGGGTATCAAAGTCTGTCAACAAGCGGGTGTCTTGTGGCACAGGGCCGCAGTCGCCGGTCATTGTTCCCCCGTTGAGCCGCTGAATCCACCCGCCCCTGGTTGTATCGATCTGGATATAGTAGAAAAAATCGCCAGCGGTGCGCAGCGTGACTGGATAAGTGGTTCCTTCGGGCAGCAGACCTGCCAGGGTAGTTTTAAGATTGACCGGCGAGTGAAAATAGAGGTTGCCGCCTGGCCCGGCGGTAAAATAACAGCCTGTTTGTTGTGCCGGGTGCGCCTCAGCTGCCGGAAGATGGCTTGCCATCCCGGCGACGATGAGCAGACTCAGGCTTAGCAGGTTGATCCATCTGGTCAACGAACGTTTGATCTTAGGATTCACCCATTCCTCCCATCCTTACAGGAATTCGATCCTTACAAACTACTACTGGTTAGACACCCGGTTGGGCGTGTAGGTTCCATACAATCTATGATGCCGAAAATTGCCTGTTCCTGAACCGCAGATCGTAGTAGAGTATATTAAAGTGTAAAACCATTCTTTCTTAAAGGTGACTCATGCCCGATGACCGCCGACGCCTGATCAGCCAGCGTTATCTCCTCCACGAACCATTGGGAAAAGGCAGCATGGGGGTGGTGTATCGCGCCACCGACCGGCTGACTCAATCGCCGGTGGCCCTGAAACAAGTCACCGCCGAATTAAAACAGCTTGAATTTGCCCTCCAGGCTTCTACTGCCTCCCTCAGCACCGAGCTTAACCTGACTCTGGCGCATGAGTTTCAGGTATTGGCGGCGCTGCATCACCCGAACATCATCAGCGTGTTGGATTATGGGTTTGACGTGGACGGCCCCTACTTCACGATGGAGTATCTCGCCGGGTCGCACACGATTCTAGACGTGGGCCGCACGCTGCCGGTGTTGGATCGTGTGCAGCTTCTGATCCAGGCGTTACAAGCCCTGGCCTATTTGCACCGGCGGCAAATCCTGCATCGTGATCTGAAACCCGCCAATATTCTGATGCAGAAAGGACAGGTCAAACTGCTGGATTTTGGGCTGTCGGTGCAGCAGGCGCACGCACGCGGCATCGCTGGGACGCTGGCCTATATGGCCCCAGAGGTGATCGAGGGCCATTCCCCGCGTGAATGTTCCGACCTGTATTCGCTGGGGGTGATCGCCTATGAGTTGTTCGCCGGAAAATCACCCTATGGCGAGGCCGAGACGCAGCAGTTGATCCGCCATGTGCTGGCGACTCCGCCTGATTTGGACGCGCTGCGTTTTGACGATGCTCCCTCTGCTGGGTCGGTGACGCAGATCATCGGGCGGCTGCTGCACAAGTCGCCGGAGATGCGCTACCAAACGGCCCAGGAAGTGATCGCGGCGCTGAGTCAGGCCGTAGATCAGCCTGCGCTGGCCCAGGAAACCATCGCTATCCGCGAGAGTTTTTTGCAGGCCGCGCCATTTGTGGGGCGCCATACCGAGCGGGACCAACTGATGGTGGCGTTAGGGGAAGCGTTAGCCGGGCGCGGGAGCGCGTGGTTGATCGGCGGGGAGAGCGGCGTAGGTAAATCGCGGCTGCTGGACGAACTGCGCAGCCCGGCGTTGGTGAAAGGTGTGTTTGTGCTGCACGGGCAGGCGCTGGAAAGCGGCGGATCGCCGAATTATCTGTGGCGCGCGCCGCTGCGCCGGTTGGCGCTGTCTACCACATTGACTGATCTCGAAGCCGGTGTGCTCAAAAGCATTGTGCCGGATATCGCCGCCCTGGTCGGACGCGCGATACGGCAGGCTCCCAAACTCGATAACCGGGCCGCACAGCAGCGGCTCGCGCAGACAGTCGCCGATGTGTTCCGCCGCCAGACTCAGCCGGTGCTGCTGCTGCTGGATGATCTGCAATGGGCGCGTGAGAGCCTGTTGATTCTGCGCGAACTCGCGCGCACGGTGAGCAGTCTGCCTCTGTTGATCGTGGGCAATTACCGCGACGACGAACGGCCTGATATTCCTGGCGAACTGCCCAACGCCCAGGTGATCAGTCTGAGCCGTTTTTCGACGGAAGCGATTGGCGAACTCAGCGCGGCGATGCTCGGAGAAGCAGGCCGCCAGCCGCATATTGTCGAGTTTTTGCAGCGCGAAACGGAGGGCAACGTCTTTTTTATGGTGGAGACGGTGCGCGCCCTGGCTGCCGATGTGCCGAACCTGGGGGCAGTCGCTCAGGCCCCGCTGCCAGAGCGCATGTTCCCGAAAGGGGTGCAGGCTATCGCGCAAAAACGCCTTGAACGGATGCCGCTGGATTATCATCCCCTGCTGCGGATCGCGGCAGTGGCAGGACGCCAGATCGATCCCCGGATTTTGCGCCAGATTGACCGGGTGGTGAATCTCGATCTGTGGCTGTTAGCCTGCGCCGACGCGGGGATCGTCGTGATGCAGGACGGACAATGGATTTTCGCGCATGACAAACTGCGCGATGGTATCTTGCACGGACTGGCCCTTGATCAGCCGCGCAAATTGAACCGGCTGGTCGCTGAAGCGATTGAAAAAGTATATCCGAACGACGAAAGTACGGTGTTTGCGCTGCTGCATCATTGGCGGGCCGCTGAAGATGTGGTGAAAGAAATTCATTATGCACGCCTGGCCGGACAGCAGCTTTTAGCCGTCAGCAGTTATCAGGATGCGCTGGCGTTTCTGCGGCGAGCGATCACCGCTGCCGAACAGCCGGGCGCGATCTCGGAGGGCGGCGAGGAGACTCAGGCGGAACTGCTTGATCTCAAGATTCAATTGGCCGATACGCTCTACAGCGTGGGCGAATATGCCGAGGCGCGCCAGCAGTGCGAGAGTGTGATACCGGCGGCGCGGGCGGGAAGCGCTCAGGCCAGTTTGGCGACCGCTGCCCGAATTTTGGGGAATATCGCCCAGGCGTCAGGCGATTTTGCCGAAGCGCGCCGCCTGTTTCAAGACAGCCTGACCGTCTCTTTTGACATCAAGGACCGGCTGCGCATGGCAGACGCGATGCGCAACCTGGGTCTGGTCGCGGAAAATCTGGGCGAAATGGGGGAGGCGATCCATTATTACCAGCAGGCGCAGACTTTATTCCAGGCGGTAGGCGATTGGTTGGGCGTGGCGGGATCGCTGGCGAACCTGGGATCGATTGCAGGAACTTCGGGCCTGTATGGTGAGGCACGCCAACTTTATCAAGAGGCGCTCAGCCTGTTTAAAGCGATTGGTTATCGCTGGGGCATCGCTTACACGCTGATCCGGCTGGGTGAAGCGGCCTTTTTAGCCGGAGATCAGGTGGGGGCGCTGGCGTCATTAGAGGAGGCGCTGGCGATCTGCCAGGAGATCGGCCACCGTTGGGGCATCGCGTTTTCGATGATCCAGTTAGGGAATGTCAATTATGCGCTGCGCCGTACCCGATCCGCCGGTCAACATTTTTTGCGGGCGCTGCAAATCGCGCAGGAAACCCGGCTGATCCCGACGATGTTGGAGGCGCTGGTGGGCGTCGCGATGTTCTTGCACGCCGACGAACAGAGCGAACGCGCCGCCGAACTGCTGAGCCTGGTACTCGCTACCGCCGCCACCGATGCCGATACCAAACGCCGCGCCGAGTCTTTCCTGGCGACGCTGGACAGCCGAATGGACGCGGGCGAATTGGCGGCTTATTTGGGCCGTGGGCAGGCGCTCGATCTTGAGAAGACGGTGCGCGATCTGCTGGCGGACTGCGCGGGAATCGCATAAATCAGGTTGCGGTTGGGGCCACAACCTTTTGGCTCCCGCCGCGTAATAAAGAAAAAGTAACACACAATAATGCTGAGGCGATGATGCAAATTCACTGTGAAAACTGCGGCACCATAGTCCCTGCCGCGAATATCAATATTCAGGAAAAACTGGCGGTATGTCCTCAATGCGGCTCGGTTTTTTCATTTGCGGCCCATCTGACTCGCAAAGCCCCGCTGCGCAAGCTCAAACGCCCCTCAAAAATTGCCGTGATCGAAGAAGAAAATACGCTCGAAATCGGGTTTCGGTGGTTGGAAATACTAAAATTTGAGGAACATTGGTTCACGCTGTTATGTGCGGCGGGCACCCTCTTGATGGGCAGCCTGGCGGTGACGCTGTTTAGCCATATGGACTCCTTAGTTGAGGCGGCG
>JACRBK010000384.1 GCA_016234525.1 Chloroflexota bacterium | reverse complement strand
GGAATCCTTACTATCCTTCTGGGGCTGCTCAGTCTATATGGCGGCTTCGAGTCAGGGCGCAGCCTGACCTATATTGTTGGATCGATGTCCCTGCCGAGAGAAGCGCTCAAAAAAGAGCCGGGTTATCATCAGCAGTCACTCTCGTGGTTTATCCTATGCGGCATCGCCGGGGGAATGGCCATCCTCCTGAGTCTGCTGGGAGCAGCCTTGTTGGGCTGATACCCTGTTTTCGCTTTGCGCCGATTTGTTCATCTGCTCGCCCAGGTGGTTATTTGCCCACCAACCGCTTGAGTTCGTACAGTTTGGTCAGCGCATCCAGCGGCGAGAGTTCATCCACGCGCAAATTTTCCACGAATTCGATCACCGGGTCGGGATCAGTCTGGAAGAAGGTCAACTGCTGCGGGCCGTCCGGCCTTTCGCGTGGCTGGATCACGAAGTCGCCGCCCGCCGCCTCTAACTCTTTCAGAATTTCGTTGGCGCGGTTGATGATCGATTTTGGGATGCCCGCCAACTGGGCCACATGCACGCCGTAGGATCGATCCGCGCCGCCCGGCATAAGCTTATGCAGAAAAACAATCGAGTCGCCTTCTTCGGCCACCGCGACGTTATAGTTCTCCACGCCCGGCAGAATATTCGAGAGTTCGGTCAGTTCGTGATAATGCGTCGCAAAGAGGGTGCGCGATCCTAAGCGGGGGCTGTTGTGCAGGTGTTCGACCACTGCCCGCGCAATCGCCATGCCGTCATAGGTGCTGGTCCCACGCCCGATCTCATCCAATATAAGCAGGCTGCGGCGGCTGGCGTGCGCCAGAATATTCGCCAGTTCGACCATTTCCACCATAAAAGTAGACTGCCCGGCATGGATTTCATCCTGCGCCCCGATGCGCGTAAAAATACGATCCGCGAGTCCAATCGTTGCCTGTCGCGCCGGAACAAAACTGCCGATCTGCGCCAGCAGCACGATCAGCGCTACCTGCCGGATCATGGTGCTTTTGCCCGCCATGTTCGGCCCGGTGATGATATGCAGCCGTTCGTGCGCGTCGAAGTGGGTATCATTGGGAACAAAACGATCTCCGCGCAGCATTTTTTCCACGACCGGGTGACGCCCGTCGCGGATGTCGAGAGTATCCTCATCGCTCAGGGTGGGGCGCACATAGTTTTCGCGGGCCGCCACTTCGGCGAGTGAGGCGAAGGCGTCCAGGTGCGCCAGTCCGCGTGCCGTGTGCAGCAGGGAATCCGCCCGCGCCCGAATCTGATCACACAGTTCCTCGAACAAACGCTGCTCGATCTCGATCAGCCGTTCCTCGGCGTTGAGCACCAGCGACTCATATTCTTTCAGTTCCGGCGTGATATAACGCTCGGCATTGACCAATGTCTGCTTGCGCAGGTAATCCGGCGGCACTTTGTCGGTGTTGGCGTGGCTGATCTCGATGTAATAACCGAACACTTTGTTAAAGCCGACTTTGAGACTCTTGATCCCGGTGCGCTCGCGTTCGATGTCCTCCAACCCGCCGACCCATTCCCGCGCGCCCCGGCTGGCTTCGAGCACCTGATCCAGTTCGGGGGAATAACCGGGCCGGAACACGCCCGGCGCGTTGAGCGTCGCGGGCGGCTCATCGATCAGCGCCCGGCTGATCAATTCGGCGATCTCCGGGCAGGGATCGAGCGTTTCGTAAATGGCGCGCAGCGGTGGGGCCGGTTCGATAATAGCGCGCAGGTCTGGCACGGCGTTCAGGCTGTGCGCCAGCGCTTGCAGATCACGCGGCCCGGCGCGCGCGATGATCACCCGGTTCGTCAGCCGTTCCAGGTCGCTCACCGGGCGCAGCCCCTCGCGCACTTCGGCCCGCGCGGTGCCGGATCGGAAGAAGATTTCGACAGCCTCTAACCGTTTTTCCAGCCGCGCCCGGTCGAGCAGCGGTTGGCCGAGCCACGTTCGCAGCAGGCGCGCGCCCATCGGCGTGACGGTGCGATCCAGCACATCGAGCAGCGATCCACGTTTGCCGCGCTCGCGGATCGTCTCGGTCAGTTCCAGGTTGCGGCGGGTGGCCGCATCGAGCGTCATAAAATTGTCGGTGGTGTAACTGTGCGGCGCGGGCAGTTGATCCAACACGCCGCGCTGCGTCTCCTGCACATAGGCCAGCAAGGCCCCGGCGGCCCGTACTGCCAGCGGTTTATCTTTCATCCCGAAGCCGTCCAACGTGGAGACGTGGAATTGATCGAGCAGCACTTGACGCGCTTTGTTCTGCTCAAAACGGTAATCGGGCAGGGGGGTCAGGTGCGATCCGGGGGGCAGGGTGATCCCGCGCTCTTTCCACGCCGCCGGGATCAAAACCTCACGCGGTTCCAGCCGCGCCAGTTCTTCGACGATGCCCAGCGGCGCGCCTTCGTGGCTGATCTGCGTGGCGGCAAATTCGCCGGTGCTGATGTCGGCATAAGCCAGCCCCACCGCGACCCAGCCGGTCCCGGCCCGGTTGGCTTCAGGGGCCAGCGCCAGCAGATAGTTATGCCGCGTCTCCGCCAACATCCCTGGCTCGGTGATCGTGCCGGGCGTGACCACTCGTGTGACTTCGCGTGGGGTGATTCCGTTGACCGGCTCGTTGCCGATCTGATCGACTACCGCGACATGATAGCCCCGGTCAACCAGCTTGGCGATATAGCCCTCGACGGCGTGATACGGCACGCCGCACATGGGGATTCGCCCATCCTTGCCATAAGATCGCCCAGTCAGCGTCAGGTCCAGTTCGCGGGCGGCGGTCTCCGCGTCGCCGTCGAACATCTCATAAAAATCGCCCAGGCGGAACATCACTACCGCGTCGGGGAACTGGCGTTTAAACTGGAGATACTGCTGGCGTGAAGGCGTCGTATTAGACATGGCTTCTCATTGGGAGTATTTTCGTTTAGTCAGATTTTGGATTATAGTTAGCTGAAATATCTATGAGATTTTGATCAAATACGCTCAAAGTACAGGCGAATAGCATTGGCAAACGGCGCGCCGCGATGTATTCTATCCTGGCTTAGCTGGCCTGACAAAAGTCAGGCGAATATGGGTGTATCTTACAGACGGGAGTTTAGGCACGATGGGCAGCACGATTATTGGCGTTGATCTGGGCGGTACACAGATGCGCGCGGCGCGGTTTGACGAAGACTTAAATATATTAGAACGGGTAGCCGAACCGACTCAGGCTCGGCAGGGCCGCGACAAGGTGATCGAGCGCCTGCTAGATGTGATCGCCAGGGTAGTCCCCGAAGATACCAGCTCATTGTCGGGAATCGGGGTGTCTGTTCCTGGCCCGATCAACCCGCACGAAGGCACGGTTGTTGCGCCGCCCAATCTGCCGGGCTGGCATAACGTGCCGATCCGCAAGATTATTCAGGAGCGGTTCAGCACGCCCACCTTTTTGGGCAACGATGCCAACGTGGCCGCCCTGGCCGAGACGATGCGCGGTGCGGCGCGGGGTTACAAATACGTCATTTACCTGACGATCAGCACCGGCATCGGCGGTGGCATTATTGACGACGGGCATTTGCTGGTCGGCGCGCAAGGGTTAGGGGCTGAAGCCGGACATATGATGTTTATCGTGGACGGCGAAGTGATGGACCTGGAACAGGCCGCCAGTGGGACCGCCATCGAACGTCAGGCCAAAGCGCGCCTGGAAGCCGGAGCCGAGTCGAAGATGCGTGACATCGTGGGCGGTGACGTGGACAAAGTCACGACCAAAATTGTCGGGCAGGCGGCGGCTGATGGAGATAAACTCGCGGTCGAACTTATCGAACGCGCCGGTTATCGTGTAGGATTGGGTATTGTCAGCCTGTTACACCTGTTTAACCCGCAGATCATTGTGGTGGGTGGCGGTGTGACGAATGCAGGTGATTTATTGTTCGAGCCGATGCGCCAAGCGGTTCGAAAACACGTGTTGGATGCTGCCTATTATCAGAATGTGCCGATTGTTCCGGCGGCGCTGGGTGATAACGTGGCGCTCATTGGTGCGGCATCGCTGGTGAGCACACGCGGCGGCAGTTGTTTGTAGTTTTGGGTTAGTAAGGCGGGGAGGTTTTATGACAGGCGCTACCATCCTGGTGATTGATGATGATCACGGGTTAGTGGACCTGGTGTCGAATACGCTCAAAATTGAGGGCTATTCCGTCCTGACAGCGTATGACGGCCAGAGTGGTCTGCGGCAGGTGTACCAGAATCGTCCTGATCTGATCGTGTTGGATATCAATATGCCCGCGATGGATGGCTGGGTGGTGTGTGAGCGCGTGCGCGAAGTCAGCAGCACGCCGATCATTATGCTCACCGCGCGCGGCGATCCTGAGGAGATTGTCAAAGGGCTGGACCTGGGTGCAGATGATTATATTCTCAAGCCGTTTCAGCCTTCGGTGTTGTTGGCGCGTATTCGCTCCAATTTGCGCCGGGCGGCCAGCCCGCCCGACCGGCTGAGAAAAGAAGTCAATTATACCGATGGTTTTCTGACGATCAGCCTCGCTGATCACCGGGTGCTGCGCCAGGGAGAGCCGGTGCGCCTGACCCCGACTGAATTTGATCTGCTGGCGCGGCTGGTGGATAACTCTCCGCGTATTCTGTCATACCGCGAATTGTTGGAGCAGGTGTGGGGCTTTGAATACATCGACGATATTGACTATCTGCGCGTGTATATCTGGCATCTGCGCCGCAAATTGGAACCCAACGCGAAAGAGCCAACCTATATCATTAATGAGTTAGGCGTGGGCTACCGCTTCGATAAACAAACCTGACAGCGTTCCTGCGGATCGCCCTCAGGATAATCACCCCCTATCAGAATGCACCAAATTATTAGATTTTGGTGCATTTTGTTTTTGGCTTATTTTCCCTTTATGAATCGTGTATAATTACCGCATCATTTTGATAATGTCGGCGTCATCTACAGGCTGCATGGTGAAACAGGCTCCTTATTTTCTTATCATTTTTGCGGTTATGCTCACGATCTGCGCGGGAGTGTGTTTTTGGGTGCATCCCGAAATCGCGTTGGCGGCGGGGATGGAGTTTGATCACCGGCAGGGGGCGCTGCTGGTGGTATTGTTGGGGGCGGCGCTCGTGATCGGCGGCTGCATGTTTTATCTCAGCCGCCAGCATATGTTAGAGCAGGTGATCCAAGAACGCACGCAGGAATTAGAGCAGCTTACCGCCGAACTTGAACGATGTATCGGGAAGCGGACCTGCGAATTGGACCAGGAACGCGCCCGCCTGCGGACGATTCTTGAAGCGATGGAAGAAGGTGTACTCTATCGCGAGCAGAGCCAACTGAAGTTTGTGAACCCGTCGCTGTACCAGATGTTGGGTTATTCTGCCGAAGAATATG
>JACRBK010000383.1 GCA_016234525.1 Chloroflexota bacterium | reverse complement strand
GGCGCTGATGCAATCCGGTTTGTGGGAAGCAGCGCCAACGGTGTGGGATGCGCAAGTCGCGGCAATAGGGGAGATTCAGTCCGAGATCGAACGCAACGCCGATTATATTTCCCAGACCTTGCAGCAAATGGATACTACGCTGCGCCTGATCCAGACTCGCACCAACTTGCTGCAAACGGAACGTGAACGGCTGCTGATCTACCTCGTGACTTTAATTGGATTAGCCGGGCTGGTGGTCCTGATTGTAGACACCAGCCTGGCTCAAATGGGGGTGCGGCTGTTGGCTTTGGGGATCGCCGTCGGATTGATCTGGGGCCTGTGGCGGTTCGGCCAGCGTCGCCGCGCCCCTTAGTCTAAATTGATATGAATGACTTCCTGCGTGTAATCTTCGATCTCTATGTCGGGCCGGTTGCGCTCGATCCAGCGTAACACGTTTTCCAACACCGCTTCGCCATGTCCGGCAGCGGTGGTCACAATCGCCACGCCGAGCGCCGCCGACTGCCAGGCATCATGCAGCGCGACCTCGGCGGCGGCGATATTAAACTCTTTGTGCAGGCGCGCAATCAACGATTTTAGAATGCTGCGCTTTTCTTTGAGCGACTCCACTCCCGGTAAATGCAGGTCAATCGTAGCTGCGATTATCACCATAGGGTTTGAGACTATAGACTCGCCTCGTCTCCGGCGGCTTTTAGTTGTTCGATGATTTTTTTGACATCTTGCGAGCGGTCCCGGCGGCAGAGAAACAGCACGTCGGAGGTATCTACGATTACTATGTCTTCCAGGCCAATCGTGACCACGCGGCGATCACTGAAAACTAGCGTGTTTTTAGTGTCAATATGGATATGCCCCTGCCCCTCACCACGGGTGACGATGCCATTGGCATCACTTTCTAGTACATCGTATAGGGTGGCCCAACTGCCAATATCATTCCATCCCATCTCGACCGGGATAACTGCCATCCGTGCGGCTTTTTCCATAATGGCGTAGTCAATCGAGATTTTAGGCATCTGCGGCCATACGCGCTCTAAGGTGGCCTGATAGCGGTCGGTGCCAATACTCACATCGATTTCTTGCAGCAGGGCGTACATTTGCGGCTGCTGGCGGGCATATTCGGCCATCGCCTGCTCGATCTGGAAAATAAACATACCACTGTTCCAACTATAACGCACATCAGCCACAAAACGGAGAGCGGTATCCAGATCGGGTTTTTCAATAAAACGTGCCGCCTGATAAGTCTCAAATTCTCCGATATGAACCAGCGTTTCGCCCCGTTCGATATATCCGTATCCAGTCGAAGGAAAAGTAGGTGAGATGCCCAATGTGACAATATAACCCTGGGCTGCCAGTTCACCCGCCGCTGCGAGAACCCGTCGGAACTTTTCTTTGTTGGCGATGTGGTGATCCGATGCCAATACCGCGATCAGTCCATCCGGCGCGAGACGGCGCAGGTGCAGCATCGCCAATCCTACCGCCGGGCCGTTATTCTGGCCGAACGGCTCTAGCAAGAAGTTCGCGCCGGGAATTTGCGGGGCGCTGCCACACAACTGCTCGACCTGATCGCGCCCAGTGATCACATAGATTTGTTCCGGGCTAAGCAGCGGTTCCAGCCGTTCAACGGAGATTTGAAACATCGTCCGGTCTTCGACCAGGGGCAGCATTTGTTTTGGACGTCCCTTACGACTCAGGGGCCAGAGGCGCGTCCCACCACCACCAGCCATGATCAATGCATAAAGATTTTTCATACGTTTCTCAGTTCTGTTGCAGTCAATTACGAATGTTTAATCCAGGCGGTAGGTTTCTCCGCCACCGCGTGCTAAAGAATAGGTCATGCCTTCCATCCGCTGTACCAACCCCTTCAGTTCCATGATCGCCAGGGTGCTGCTCACCTGGGTGATCGGAAGGCTGGTCAACTGGCAGAGTTCATCAATATGAACTGGCTCAAGCGCCAGATGTCGGGCTAACAGCGCTTCAATAGGATCAGAAGGCACGATCTGACGCACCTGGGTGCGCGTTTCAACGACAGAACGAGATAAATTCAATTCTTCAAGTATATCTTCTGCCGTAATTACCAGCTTAGCCCCACTTTGAATCAATCGGTTGGCCCCCAGACTGGAATTGGAGGTTACATTTCCTGGCAGGGCAAAAACTTCGCGCCCTTGATCGGCGGCACAGTCCGCCGTCAGCAGCGCTCCACTATCTTGTGGCGCTTCGACAACGACGACTCCTAACGAAAGCCCGCTGATAATCCGGTTGCGCACCGGGAAGTTTCTGCCGTCGGGCGGCGTGCCGGGAGGGAATTCTGTGACCAACGCCCCGTTTTGTATGATCTCTTCGGCCAGCTTGCGATGCTCGGGGGGATAGATAACATCGATCCCGCTGCCTAACACGGCCAGGGTACGCCCGCCCGCTTCCAATGCTGCTTTGTGCGCCGCGCCGTCGATGCCCCGCGCCAAGCCGCTCACAATAGTGATCCCTGCCTGGACCAGCGAAGCCGCCAGGCGAGCGGCCATTTCGCGCCCATATGTGGTAGAACGGCGCGTGCCGACAAACGCCACCGCCCATTGATCGGCATCGGCCAGTGTGCCTTTAACATAAAGAACGGGGGGAGAGTCAGGTAGTTCGCGCAGCAAAAGCGGATAATCAGGATCGTCAAGGGTCACCACCACCGCGCCGATTTGCTCAACATGGTGCAGCATTTCATCCAGGTTGACGGATTGGCGTACCTGCAAGAGATTGCCTAGTGTTCGCTGATCCAATCCAACCGCCGCCAGGGCAGACTGAGGAGCTTTCCAGGCAGTGGCAAGATCGCCAAACCGCTGGCGTAATTCGCGCAGCCGTACCGGGCCGATTCCCTTGACAATATTAAAGCCTAAATAGTATTTCCGAGCATCCATCCGTTTACGCCTTTGCCAGCGAAAGACTCAGCATAACAGGCCGATCTTGACCTGTCAAGCACTGCAAGGCAGGCGTACCGTAAGCGTTTCTTAACCTTCGAACAAGCGCCGATTAGTTGACAGAGAATAATCCCTGTTCACCCTCATGCAGCCGGTCATGTTCGATAATCGTTCTTAGCAGGGCGACTTCGCGTTGATAGACATCGCGGACCTTACTCAATAAATCCAGGGCGCGATCTGAAGCTAAGAGCGTTTGTTTTTGGTCCATCGGAATTTGAACCACCGCCGCCGCCAGATAGGCCAGCGCCAGCGGATCATCCGGCAAGCGCCCCATGTCAAAATTCATCTCTTCAGAAGCTTCAGAAAGCGTCTGAAGATAACGTTCCACCCAGGGGCGCAGCCGGGTTCCGGCGATGGTCATCGACTGCGGCTCGTGGCGCGGCAGAGGGAAATTTTCTACCCGGCCTACCAGGTAGGGTTTGTCATATTCAAGCGTCTGAATTTGAAACCGCTCAACGCCAATGGCGACAATATTCATGCGGCCATCTTCCAGCCGTTCTACCTGGGTAATCTGAGCAGAACACCCAACGGTATAGGGTTCGGCTGCCGGACCTAATGCTTCTACGCCCTGTTTGATCAACACGACGCCAAAAGGCTGGCCGGTTTGTAGACACTGCTGGATCATCAGTTTGTAGCGTGGCTCGAAGATATGCAGGTTAATCGGCATCCCCGGAAAAAGGACCGTATTCAATGGAAAGAGCGGGAGTTCATACATGGTGATTGCCTCAACCAGAACCCAGGCCAACATTATTTCCGATTCTAAACGATCCCCTGGCTCCTGACCATAAAGTGATTTACTCGCAAAATGCTTGATCTGTACCCAATAGTAGTTTATAATAAAACTACTAGTTTGGATTCGAACTACTACGACAATATTTGGCGGATTCCCAAGATTATTCTAGACTCCTAAATATAGAATTAGATACCCCTAAAAATTGGGGGTCAGGCAGCACCACAAACGGACTACGCTAAATCTGAAAAAGCTTTTTCTTAGCTGTTTGTGATGATTAAGTTGTTGTCCAGCCAGCCCATAATAAAGGCTGAGGAAAATCAACGGAGGACTCTACCATGATGATTCGATTGGAAAATATCTCAAAGCGCTACCAGATGGGGGAAGTGTGCGTAACTGCCCTTGATAATGTCTCGTTAGGGATAGACAAAGGGGAATTTGTAGTCGTGCTGGGGCCTTCGGGCAGTGGCAAGACCACACTGCTCAACATCATCGGTGCGCTCGATGTTCCCACTGAGGGAAAAATATATATCAATGGCGGCAGCCTGCCGCTTTCACAGAAGATGAACCGCTTCAAGTTTCGGCGTGAAACGGTGAGTTTTATCTTCCAGACCTTCAACTTGTTTCCCAGCCTGACCGCACTGGAAAACGTCCAGTTTGTGTTGGATATGGTGAACCGGAAAGACAGCCGCGAACGCGCGATCGAGGTTTTAACCAATGTCGGCTTAGGCGAGCGCGTCAACCATTTTCCGCATGAACTTTCCGGCGGCGAGCAGCAGCGTGTGGCCATTGCGCGCGCTTTAGCCAGCGGCAACCCGGTATTGTTGGCCGATGAACCCACCGGCGAACTTGATTTTAGGACCGGCATCCAGATTTTGGACCTGCTCAAGCGCCAGGCTGAAGCCGGAATGACCGTGTTGGTCGTCACGCATAACCGTGAGATCTCTCGGGTGGCTGACCGGGTGATCGAATTAAGCAGCGGCAGAATGGTATCGGATGGCGCGCCGCGTGACGGCAAGGCCGAAATCGCCCAGCTTCAGTGGTAACAGGGAGGACTACATGGTAAAGATGCGTTTCTGGCTGCGCTGGTCCTGGCGTGATCTGCGGGCACGCTGGCTGCAAGTGGTGGCGATTGCATTGATCATTGCTCTCGGTACGGGCGTATTTGCTGGGTTGGGGGGGCAGGAGACCTGGCGAGTAGCTTCGCTGGATGCCAGTTACAGCCGCCTGCATATGTACGATCTGCGGATGGAATTAGCCGACGGTAGTTTCTTAGATCAAGCGGCGCTTGTCGATACCCTGACTGGGATCGATGGTGTCACGACGCTCGAAACACGCCTGATCGTCCCCACGTTGGTAGATGCCTCTAAACCAGATAAAACTGTGCTGGTGCAGGGACAGTTAACCGGTGTTGATCTGGCAGCAGGGGGGCCTCATATCAACGGTCTGTTTGTAAAAGAAGGACAGGGCCGTACCCTAACAGAAGCAGACACCGCGCAGGATGTCGTGGTCGTCGAGCAGACATTCGCAGATTACTACGATCTGAAACCGGGTGATGCACTGCGTATCAGCGGCGATGTCGCCCTCGATTTTGTGGGGGCGGGGCAGTCGCCTGAATATTTCACTGTAGTTCCCGAAAATGGGACGTTTATGGGCGAAGCTGGGTTAGCGGTCTTGTTTCTGCCGTTGGACACCGTGCAGCGCATTGCAGGGCGCGAGGGACTGGTTAACGATGTGCTGTTCCTGATCGACAAGGGGGCTGACCGCGAAACCGTGCGTGCCGAGGTCGAACGCCGCATGACCGCCGCTTTTGCTTCAACTGGGATCGAATTTATGAATCCCGAAGACGATATGGCTCACAAGCTGCTTTACACGGATGCCAAAGAAGATCAGGCAACATGGGATGCTGTAGCATTTTTGTTCTTGATCGGCGCAGCATTGGCTGCCTTTAACCTGGCAGGGCGTATTGTCGAGGCGCAGCGGCGGCAGATCGGGATCGGTATGGCGCTGGGTGTTCCGCGCCAATGGATCGCTTTCCGCCCGATGCTGGTCGGCTTTCAGATCGCTGTGTTAGGGACGATCCTGGGCTTGATCTTCGGCCTGGTGCTGAATCAACTTTTCGCCAACTTGTTTCGCGATCTTTTACCGCTGCCTTACTGGGATATCAAGTTTTATGTGCCGGGTTATCTGCGGGCTACCCTGCTGGGAATTTTGATCCCCTTCGTGGCGACCCTGATCCCAGTGTGGCGCGCGGTGCGCGTGGCTCCTGTAGATGCAATTCGCAGCGGGTATCTGGTAGCGAAGGGCGGCGGCTTGAGTTGGATCGCGAATTTTATCCCCCTGCCAGGTAAGAGCTTTAGCCAGATGCCATTAAAAAACCTGCTGCGTTCACCCTGGCGTTCGCTGCTGACGGTGTTGGGAATCTCAATGGCAATTGTCTTGATGACAGCGTTTATCGGATTCCTGGATACGTTTCAGGCAACGATGGACCGCGCCGAGGAAGCTTATGTGAATGAAGCAGCGGATCGGGTGGTGGTTACTCTCGACTTCTTCTACCCGGTGGAAAATGGCGAAATCAGTGGTATCCGCGATGCGATCAACAGTGAAGGTAAACCACTGGTCGCGCAGCTTGAGACGGGTTTGATTCTGGGTGGCAACCTGAGCCGAGGTGATGAAGAGATCAATACCTTGCTCGAACTGCACGATATGGACGAGGCGATCTGGCGGCCAACCTTGCTCAAAGGCCATCTTACAGGTGATGAGCCAGGGATTATCATCTCTGAAAAAGCAGCCGAAGACCTGGAACTAAGCGTGGGCGACAAAGTCACACTGGAATATCCACGCCGCGAGGGAGTCCTGAATTTCCAACTGGTCAAAAGCGAAATGACTGTGACCGGAATCCATAACAACCCGATTCGCGTCCTGAGTTATATGGACCTCAGCGGGGCAGAGATGATGGGGCTGGAAGGTGCGACGAATCTTCTGGTAGTGAAACCGGCAGATGGCGTAGATGCTGACGACATCAAGCGGGCTATGCTGACTCAGCCGGGAGTCGCTTCTGCACAGGCGATCTCGGAATTCGCCAAAGCGTTCGATGAAGCCCTTGATGTTTTTGTGGTCATCTTACGGGTCGTGCAGGGGATCGTCCTGTTCATGGCGTTCTTGATCGCGTTTAACTCGACCAGCATCAATGTCGATGAGCGCGTGCGCGAGATCGCCACCATGTTCGCCTTTGGGCTGCCGATTCGCACAGTAAACCGGATGCAGATGGTTGAAAATCTGATCATCGGCGTACTGGGAACGATTATCGGGATCGTCTTAGGGTGGTTCGTGTTGAATCTGTTCTTGGCAGCGCGCATCGAAGAACAGCTTGCCGACTTCAAGTTCATTGTGACGATCTCACCTCAAACTCTGATCGTCTCAGCGGTGTTGGGAATTTTGGTGGTGATGATCACCCCGCTTTTAAGCATCGGGCGTATGTGGCGTATGGATATTCCCTCTACACTGCGCGTGATGGAATAAGGATCAGCGTTTGATCGCCTGCCGAGTTTTGACAGCCCACTGCGTAAGGTACACG
>JACRBK010000379.1 GCA_016234525.1 Chloroflexota bacterium | reverse complement strand
GATCAGCGCGATCAAAAACACTTTGGACGTTTCGTCGATCCCCATCACGACCAGGATCACCGGCAGAAAGACCACTTTAGGAATCGGGTGGACCAGCGCGATCAGCGGTGAAAAAATGCGGTTGAGGATGCGAATCTGACCAAGCCACAGGCCGATGGGCGTCGCCGCCAACACTGCCAGGGTGATAGCGCTCAACACGCGGTGAGCGCTGATCACGGTGTGATCCCACAGATCGCCGCGCATCTCTTCGACAAAGACCGGCATCACCTGCCAGGGATAGGGGAAAATATCGCGGTGTAGATACGCCGCCAGCGCGATCCAACAGGCTGTGAAGATCGCCAGCGCCAGCAGCAGATTACTCGCGCCTTTGAGTAGGTAAGTGGTGATTTGTTTCAAGGCATTACTCCACGCCAAGCAAACGGCGTAGTTCGGTGCATTTTTCCAAAAAATCGGTTGTGCCGCGATAACCATACGTCCCCGCACCAGGATTAGACACGATCACTGGCGTGGTGTTCGGCGGCTGGCCCAAAACCAAAATTTGGCGGCCCAACATGGCGGCTTCTTCGATGGCGTGCGTGACGATCACACTGGTCAGGTTCATTTCGGCGCGAAGCTGCAAGATCAAACGCTGCAAATCTTCGCGGGTGGGCGCATCCAGGCTGCTGAACGGTTCATCCATCAGCAGCACGTCCGGTTGAAGGGCCAGTGTGCGCGCAATCGCGGTACGTTGGCGCTGCCCGCCGGAGATCGCGCCGGGGAACTTGTCCCGCTGATCCTCGATATTCAGGCGGCTCAGCCACTCTTCAACCATCCCGCGCGCGGCCCGGCGTGAGAGCGCTTGAGTACGCGGGGCGTGTGTGCCATCCGGCCCATAAAAACGCCGCACGCGCAGCCCCAACGCGACGTTATCCCACACGGTGGCCCAGGGCAGCAGGCCGTAATCCTGCAAAATTAAGCCGGTTTCCGGTCGTGGGCGGTGGATCACTGTGCCACCGACGCGAATAGTCCCGCTGGCCGCGCGGCGCAGCCCGGCGATCAAGGTAAGCAGGGTGGTTTTTCCGCAGCCCGACGCCCCAATGATGGACCACATTTCTCCTGGCGCGACCTGCCAGTTAAAACGATCAAACACCGGGGTGCTGCGTGTGCCATAACGAAACGTGAGGTTTTCGATTTCGATCATTTTAAGGATTTACCCCTATCCTCCGTCGATGCTGCGCATCGCACCCCCTTTCCCCGCTGCGCAGAGAAAGGGGAGTGTCTGGCCGTCACCCCCTCTCCAACTCAGTTGGAGAGGGGGTAGGGGGTGAGGCCGTTTTTAGCTCAACCTATTTAAACGTCAGCAAATACGCGACGAGATCGTTCACATCCTGCTCGCTTAGCGCGGCGTAGGGGGGCATGATATTCTGAAAACCTTCGGGCGTAAAAGCGCCGGGTTCGAGGATCGATTGGCGCAGATAGTCCTCCGCGCTAACTCCCTCAACCCGCGTCGGCGCACGCGAAGCCAGCCCATCAAAGGAGGGGCCAACGCCCGCCGCCGCCGCGCTGTGACAGGCGACACATCCCTGTGCCGTGAACAGGGTCGCGCCGTTAGCAGCATCACCCATACTCGGCGGGGTAACGGCCTGCACAAAGGTCGTGTTCACGCTGGCGGCATAGTCCGCGGTTTGTTCGATGATTCCCTGTTCGACTAACCACGCCGCCGTATCATTCCAGGCGAGTTCCTGAGTGATCGCATACACGGGGAACAGCGGCAGCACATACGAATCTTTCACGCTGTCGGGGACAGTGGTTTTTTCCTGCCACAGGGTGCGGTAGGCAGCGGGATCCGCGTTGATGTCGGCGGCGGCTTTCATCCACGCGCCTACAAATGCCTGCACCGCTTCGGGATTGTCTTCGATCACTTCGGTGCGGAAACTCACTACACTCTGGCTGAAATCCGACTCGATCAGGGCGGAGTCCTGAGCGATCAGAATTGCGCCGCCTGCAATCGCCGCCTGCGCCAGCGGATCGGGCAAACAGGCCGCCTTAAGCTGGCCTTCCATCAACAGTTGGAAACGCACCGCGATATTCGGTTCAGGGCGGAACTTGAGGTCATCAGCGCTCACCCCGGCGTCTTCCAAAATGCGCTGTGTGATGTAGTGAATCACAGAATTTTCTGAAATGCCGATCTCCACATTGGCGACTTCTGAGGGGAGCGTGATATTGCTGCGCGGCGCGGCCAAAATGCGGAACTGCGGATGATCCAGGTAGGCGCGGCGGGCCTGGGCCACAATCTGGATACGGGCTTCGTCCTGGTTAAAGATGGCGGTACTCACCAGATCGTTGAGCATCCCGTCAATTTCACCCGCCAGCATCAATTGATCGCGTTCGAGCGCGCTGCTGGTGGGGATCAGCTCGATGTCCAGTCCGGCTTCCTCAAAATACCCGGCCTGTTCTGCCACATAAAACGGCAGCACATCCAGAATGGGCAGCAGCCCCATTTTGAGCGAGGTTTGGCGCTGGGGCGGCGCGCTTTGCACTGGCGCGCTGACGCCGACTAACAAAACAACCACGAGCAGCACTGAAAGATAAACTTTACGCATAGTCCTTCTTTCCCTCCTTGTAGGGCTTTAGATGGCTAAGGCGGCGAATGTCCCCGCCAAAAGGGTGATGGCAATGTAGGAGTTGACGTTAAAAAATGCCACATTGACGCGGCTTAAGTCGTTCGGGCTGACCAGTCGATGTTCATAGATCAGCAGACCGGCGGTCAATGCGCCAGCCAAATAATAAGGAAAAGTCAAACCGGCGGCCAGCCCGGCCAGCCCTAAAAAAACAATAAAGACAATATGATTCAGGCGCGCCAGCCGCAGCGCCGACGCGATCCCAAACCGTGCGGGCCAGGCGTGCAATCCTTCCGCCACATCGTGATCATAATCCTGGCAGGCGTAGATCAGATCGAAGCCCGCGATCCAGAACATCACCGCGCCGATCAGCAGCCACGCGGGCAGATCGTCCGCCGCAAAAAACGACCCGCGCACCGCGATCCAGCCGCCGCCAACGGCCAGCGCATCGGTAAAACCGAGAATCCAATGGGCCAGCACGGTGAACCGTTTGCAGAAACTGTAGCCAACCAAAAAGATCAGCGCGGCGGGCGCGAGTTGCAGCGCCAGCGGATCGAGCAGCGCGGCGGCGATCAACAGGATAATCAACGACACGCCCGCGAAAGCGGCAATCGAACGCGGGCTGATCGCCCCGGTGACGCTGGGGCGGCGCATCGTGCGCGGGTTGCGCGCATCATAAGCGCAATCTGCCAGCCGGTTGATGGCAAAGGCCAGCGTGCGCGCGGACGCCATTGCCACCGATACCCACACGAACTGCCACAGCGTAGGCAGTCCTTCCGCGGCCAGCACCATCCCGATATAGGCGAATGGCAGCGCGAAGATGGTATGCTCGAAGCGCACGAGATCAAAAAATACGCGCAGGCGATGCCCTAACGTGTTCCCGGAGAGGTTATTTTGAGTAAGCATCCGGCGTAAGCTGTCCTTGATCATAAGCCTGCGGCAGACTAAAACTGGGCGTCGCTGCCGAGACATAACTCAGCGGTTGGGATGTATTATTTTCGATGCCGTGCGGCACATCCGACGGGATGTAAATCAGATCGCCCTCGGTGACCTGATGTGTCTCGTCCCCGACGTGCATCAATCCGCCGCCCTGGATAATGACATAAACCTGCACGGAAATATGATGGTGAATCTTCTGCCGCGCGCCCGGTTCTACCGTCACCCAGGTGACAGCGAGCGGCGTATCGGGGATGATTTCTTGCCCTAACAAAAAATGGGAGATCAGCCCGCTGCGTTCGCGTTTATCAGCCTGAGACTTGTTGATCACAATCATCGCAAGATGGCTCCTTGTTCATTACAGACCGAAATCTGCCCACTTTTGATCGACCAACGCCTTGATCTCCGCGCTCATTTCTAATTCCTGGGGCCAGCCGCGCGGGTGTTGATCGGCGGGGCCTTTGGCGGTGGCGTCAATGCCGATCTGCCCACGCGATCCGCCGTCCGCCGCGAAATGATCGATCGGGCCGCCGTTGATCACCATGTCG
>JACRBK010000378.1 GCA_016234525.1 Chloroflexota bacterium | reverse complement strand
TCATGGTATGCTGCCCTCCTGCAATAATCCCAACGATCTTAGGGGTTCATCGTCCCACACCTGGGCTTCGATATATCGTTCTGGACCTGATTTCCCGTCACTATTCCACACCTGCGGCAGACCGTACTGGCGCACGAGGTCTGGCAGATCGTCCAGGGTGTAAACCTGCCCGCGATAGGGTTTGCCGTCAGCATAACGCATCGCTGGGAAGGAGTCGCCGTAGGTCAGGCTCACCGCCGCTGGATCAAATTCCGCCAGCGGAACGCGCACATCCGCGCCGTATTCGTACCACGTTTTCACCCAGTCACACGTTCCCACGATCATATAGTGCGGGGTGTCACGGCGCGGTTGTCCGCCTTTGGTGATGAATAACGCCCGGATGCGCTGTTCGAGGTCGCGCCGGATGGCGAGGTAATCCGCCGCGCGTTTGCTGGCGAATCCTGCCCCCGCCCGCCGGATATGTTCTAAGACCTGCTCGGCTTGTTCCGGCGGCAGCGTCGAGAGATTGCGAAACGGTCCCCGCGCCGTCTCGTAATAATGGGATAAAAAATTGGGGAGGGGAGTGGGTGTCGTGTCCATCTTTTAACCTGTGTGCAGCGCTGCTAGAAAGGTATCTGTGATCTCGTCGGCGATCTCGGCTTCGGTCAGCCGCCCGTCCTGGCGATACCACACGCTGACCCAGTTCAGCGCGCCGAACAGCGTTTTGACGAAGATTCCCACATCCACCGCGCGAAAGTCGCCGCTCGCGATTCCCACATCGATCACCCGGCGGTAGAGATTCTCCAGGGTGTCACGCTGGCTCACATACCGATCACGCACGCCCGGCACGTTGAGCAGCACGCGGCTTTCAAAAATCACGGCGGCGGCGATGATCGAGTCTTCGAGTTCGCTGTGGATGTGGATATGGACGATCTGTCGCAGTTTGGCGGGGGATGGATCACTGCTCTCGACGACGGCGCGCACATCGTGGGTGATCTGCGCCAATCCACGATCCAGCACCGCCAACAACAGGTCTTCTTTGCCGGGGAAATGGTGATAGAGGCTGCCCGCGGTGAGCTTCACTTCGGCGGCAATGTCGGCCATCGTCGCGCCGTGATAACCCTGGCGGTGAAACACCACCGCCGCCGCTCGAATGATCTCATCCGGGTGAACGGTTTGTTCGGCAGGTTTGCGGGCCATCAGACCAATTCCTTGAATAATCAAATCTATATTTGATTATAGGAAAAATGACTCGCGAGTGTCAACACCAAAGCATTCAGCTATCAGCGATCAGCCGTCAGCAAAAGCAAAAAAGTGAGATGTTCGCTGTTGGAGAAGGGAGGACAACCGGACTCCTCCCTTTCTCTGCGCAGTGGATGGGGCCAGAGAGGTCGGGGGGATAGAGGGAAAACCAGGGCGCAGCAGCGGCCCTGATTCCCTGCAATTCTGTTTTTAGCTGACGGCTGATGGCTGAAAACTGACCGCTTGCTCTACTGTGACATGGTGTCGGTGGTGGTGCTGCCATCCGCGGCGGCGTCGGGGATCTGGAACTGCGCCTGGGCCAATACCTGACCATCCAACAGCAGTTCAACGGTCCAGGTTCCCGCGTCGAAAGCCGTGCCATCGGGGACGATGGAGCAGTAAGCGCAGATGTTGTACCAATCTTTATCAGGAATCCAGCATTCGACATCATCAAAAAAGAGTGTGCCGTTCACCGTCCACCGCGCGCCGAACGTGGAACCGGCGGGCAGGTAGTTGATCTGCGTATTAACATAGATGGTCGGCGTAGTGGCGTCAAATGTCGTGGCGGACCCGATAGGGCAGTCCTGTTGATCAATGTCCGTCGCGGTGACCGTCTGTGTAAAGCGTGTCTGCGAAAAACCGCCGGTTGACGGGGTGGGCGCGAGGATGGGATCGGTCGTTGGGAAGCCGGGCGATTGATCGCCAGGAGGCGCTGCGGGAATCTGGGTGGGCTGGAAGGAATTGATGCCGCCGCCGCTCAACTGCATCACCGTCAGGGTAGAATTCGCCGCCAGCGCGGTCCCCTGCGCCTGACCTAACTGAAGTTGCAGCAGCATATTCTGAGTGGCAGCTGCTTCCAGGGCCATCATGGTCAACATCGGCGTTCCAACCATATCCAGTGTACCTTGCAACTGGGCGTTTTCGGTCTCCAGGTCGGCTATCTCACCGCTGCGTGTAATCGCATCGCACGCGGTGATCGAAAATGCCAGCACCGCCAGCACCATAACACGGGCGAACCCTCGCATCTTTCAGACTCCTTATGCGCGCGTCGTTTGTTCCTCTGAAATCAAGTCACCCCAGTGTAGCGCAAAACGAGGAAAAGAAAATCACCTATTTTCCACCGCTGCGAGGAAGAACATCGGGTATAAAAACAGAAACCCCGCACGCGGCGGGGTTTCTTTGAATGATACAGCAGAGAATTACAGATTGTTGACGATGTTCGAGAAGATGTTGCCGATAGCCGGGCCCATCAAGGCCAGGATGACGATGACGACAACAGCGACGAGAACCAGGATAAGGGCGTACTCTACGAGGCCTTGGCCTTCTTCACGGGGTTGATACAACATGATAAATTCTCCTTGAAACATGATGTCGAGCACCGAATTGGTATTCAGATATTAACATGTAAATCGGTTGAATGCAACCACTTTGCCGGGCGATTTCACACTTTTCACAAAACCTTCACACTACAGCATTCGCTTACGTTTTATTCTTTACCTTTTTTACTGCTTTCAAACGTAAGCTAATCGCTTTCGAAGTTGTCAAAGACTGGCATTCTGGGCGCATTCTAGTGTGTCCGGTCGCGGTCAATTCAAAAAGTGCGTTTTCGACAGAACACGTGTACAATAATATAGAACATGGTTTATTGGATTAATTGAAATCTGAGCGAGAATTGGACGAAATTATGAACAAACAGTTCAAGGCGCAGAACAAACGCGGGATTGAATGGACTGATTACACCTGGAATCCAGTGGGAGGGTGCCAGCATCAGTGCAGGTGGGAAATGCCAGATGGTACTATCGCAGAATGTTACGCCGAGACTGTTGCGGAACGTGTTGCCCGTGCTGCCTATCCTCAAGGATTTGAACATCATTACTGGCGACCAGAATTATTGAATCAGCCGCTTATGCACTTAGAACCCTCACGAATTTTCCTGGACAGCATGAGTGATTTGATGGGCCATTGGATTCCAGATGAACAAGTGAATCAAGTGCTAGATGTGTGCCGAAAGGCGCATTGGCACACTTTTCAATTGCTTACCAAGAATGCGCCGAGACTCAAAAAATTTGATTTCCCTTCTAATGTATGGGTAGGCGTGAGCGCTCCTCCATCGTTTATGTTTGGCAAGAAGTTGTCGCTCA
Organism: Chloroflexota bacterium; assembly: GCA_016234525.1. GTDB lineage: Bacteria > Chloroflexota > Anaerolineae > Aggregatilineales > Aggregatilineaceae > JACRBK01. The sequence continues at coordinate 1,721 of JACRBK010000378.1, read as the reverse complement.
ACCACCAGGCGCGCATGGCGACAAAAATGTTAGATGTATTACAGAGAATCGATGTTCCCATTAAATGGATGAGCATTGAACCTTTGAGCTTTGATATTGCCCCCTTATTGGTGGACAGCCATCTACAATGGGCCGTGATCGGGGCTGCAACCAATGGCGTCAAAGCCTATCAACCCGAACCCGAATGGGTAGAGAATGTTTTGAATGTGTTAGGTGCTCAAGGCACAAAAATATTCTTCAAGGGGAATTTGGCATGGACTCCCTGGCGGGAAGACTTTCCTGCCGTTCAAATGGCTGAGAATATCAAAAACCTAGAAGTCTTGGCTGTTTGACATTTTTGGTTGCTTCCTTCCAAAATTTATCGGCGATTGGATGCTTACTGGCGAAAATTAGGCTGTATATCTGACTGTTTTTGGAATTACTGATCGCAATCTCATCTCCCCCTAGTTCAGGATCGATTTTGATATGATAACCAAATTTCTCCAACCGCTGGCGATAAAAATCGATCAGAACTCGGCGGCGAGCAACAGGCGAACTTCCTGGCTTGTCAATTTCTCGCCATTGGTCTGTCCCAAAAAAACGATTTACTACCTCAAAATTTCCTGCGCCGATATTTCGAATTATGCCCTGAGTTGAAAAATTGATAATCAAGTCCATTCTGTTCATTGAAGCAAGTTGTTCAACAGTGACCCAGTGAAGCTCTAATCCTTCAGGGTCCAAAAACGCAATATTTAGTACTGATGGCTGGCGATTAACTCTCGCTAGGCGATCTCGCTCACGAATTTCATCACATATCTGAATTATAACTTCATTGACATCAGCCTGATATGACTTTACGCGATCTTTCAACGGGCTGGCAGATATACGCTGATCTAAAGCATTCTTTAGTTCAGGATCAAGTTCGTTGAAGCGGAACTGTGTAGGATGCTTCTCTGTTGTTAGAGCGATCAAGGGAGAACCTAATACTACCGAATTTCCCACATCGTTTTTACCAGGTCCAGCTTGCAAATCAATATAGAATATCTCGGGCCACTTTTTTCCTACGGCGGTAATAGCTATTTTTAGATAAGTGGATAACGCTTTGAGTTTATAGAGAACATAATCCTGACTAGGGCGAGTAGGTAAGCCGTCCGGTTCAGGCAACAAATATTTTTCAATCATCCATCTCACCTGATTTGAAATTATTGAAGCAATATGATCCGATAATTAGAAAATCAACTATATTGTACTCCTTACTTTTGTTGGAGTAAATATAGCTGATCTTGTGTGTATAGGACGTAAGCCAGGGAAAAACAGCGTAATTTCTAGGTGTTGCGCCCGGCGTCGAGCGGGCGGCGTGCGATGATCTGCTCCATCTGGCGCGCATGATCTTTGATCGCTTCGCCATAGGGGGTTTGTTTGTGGCGGCGGGATTCTTCTTGCAGCACCGGGATAATCTTCGGTGCGCCTTCGGCCATGCGGTCATACCACACCCGCGCCGCCGCCGGATCGCCGCTCGCTTCGGCGGCCTGTCCGAGAATATACGCGCCCATCACCTGACCCTGGCGCAGCAGTTCGGGGTTGTCGATCACCGTCGTCAAGGTGTCACGTGCCCCGGTCAGATCGCCGCCCAAGAACTGGCACAGCCCCAGGTAATATCGCGAACTGACGCTCTCTTCAAACGTTAACGCCTGTTGGATCGCGTCCACCGCTTCGGCGTAGCGTGCCTGATGGCGGCGCAG
>JACRBK010000369.1 GCA_016234525.1 Chloroflexota bacterium | reverse complement strand
CAACGAAACTGAGGATTATGAGCAGGCGCTTTACCTGTTGGTCCAGCTTCAACTGCGCGATATTGTGGGCGAACTGGCGATAGATGATCTGCTGGCGCGGCGCAGAGAGATCAGCACGACGCTGCAAACGGGCGTAACCGCGCAGGCGGCACAAATGGGGATCGCACTGATTATGGTCGGGATCAAAGATATTATGTTCCCCGGCGAACTCAAGACGATCTTTGCGCAAATCGTGAGCGCCCGCAAAGAAGGCTTAGCGTCACTCGAACGGGCGCGGGGCGAAACCGCCGCCTTACGCAGCCTGGCGAACGCGGCGAAACTGCTTGAAGATAACCCGGCGCTGCTGCAACTGCGCTTGATCCAGTCGCTCAGCACGGGAGACGGGAATACGGTGGTGCTTGTGCCATCGTTTGACGCGCTCAAGGGGATCGCGCCGGGCGCTGTCCCGCCGAACAACCCGCCAGCCAGCCCGTAGAAAACGCCGCCTGCAAGTTATAGCCACCGGTATCCGCGTCGAGATCAAGCACCTCGCCCGCGAAATACAGCCCCTCCACCAGCCGCGATTGCATCGTGCGCGGGTCGATCTCGTTCAGCGCCACGCCGCCCGCCGTGACAATCGCCTCATGAAACGAACGCGCGCGGGTGATCTCAAAATGGAAATCTTTCAGCCACATTCGCAGCTTTTTTCGCTCTGGCGCGGTGATCTGGCGGGCGACTTTGTCGGCAGGGATGCGCGTGATCTCAATACACACGGGGATCAGGCTGCGCGGCAGAAGGTCTTTCAGCCAGTTTTCAAACTGCTGCGTGCTGTGCTGGTTGATGTCGCGCAGCAGGCGCTGATCCAACTGCTGATCGTCCAGCGCGGGTTTGAGATCGATGGAGATCATCACGCGCTGATTCTGCGCCAATCCGTCTACCGCCTGGCGGCTGAGGGAGAGGATCACCGGGCCGGACAGCCCGAAATGGGTGAATAACATTTCGCCGAAATCTTCCGCCGTCTTTTTGCCATCGATCCACAGGCTGACTGCGACATTTTTCAGGCTGAGGCCCTGCGCCATCTCCGCGAACTTGCCCGCCGTCTCCAGCGGGACCAGCGCCGGGCGCACCGGGATCAGGCTGTGACCCGCTGATGTCGCCAGCCGGTAGCCGTCTCCGGTGGAGCCGGTGCCGGGGTAGGATTGTCCGCCAGTGGTCACGATGGCCGCCGGGGCGTGATAAGTCCGGCGGGGGTGTTCGGTTCCACGCACGACGGAGCGCCCAACCTGCACACCGCCGATCTTTCCCTCGCTGATCAGCAGCCGATCTACCGGCGCGTGATTTTCGACCACCACACCGAGATCGTGATTCCAGCGCCCTAACGTTTCGACCACATCTTGCGCCGCTTCGCTGGCGGGAAAGACTCGCCCGCCGCGTTCGGTGATCGTCTCAACGCCGAGATCATTCAGAAATTGGATCAGGTCGTCCGCGAAAAACGCGCCGAACGCCTGCCGCAGAAATCTACCGTTCGGGCCAAAGTGATCGATAAACTCGTCCAGCGGGGCAGTATTCGTCAGGTTGCAGCGACCTTTGCCGGTAATTTGCAGCTTGCGGCCCGGACGGTTCATTTTTTCCAGCAGCAGCACGCGCGCGCCCTGCGTCGCCGCCTGTCCTGCCGCGAACAGCCCCGCCGCGCCCGCGCCGATCACGATCACATCATATGAAGTCTCGTCCGCCATAAAATAACCTTGTGATTTTCTTCCGTGCCGTCATTCTATCATACCGGGGAGGTGTGAGAAGGGTAGGGTAGGGCGTGGGCCGAAGAATCAAAGGTGCCGATTTTTCTGGATTTATAATTATTATTGATATAAATCAAGGAAAATAATTCCCACCGCGTCTATGCTAGAGAATAGTCCTGATTTGAGGCAGCTCAATGACTTTTTGATGCCCCAGCAGCGGCTTACCGTCAGCGGATAGATTTTTGAGGTCAAGACGTTATGCGTATTTATACGAAACTCATGTTTTTGGGCAGCGTGCTGCTGCTGTTAGCTGCATTAATCCTCGGCCTGAACGGGGCAGGGGTATCGGCGCAAGATTCAACCCCGGCGGCTCCATCCCCCGCCACAGAAGTGACGATCACGATTGCCAACCAGACTTTTGCACCCCATACGGTGATTGTAGCGACAGGTGCAACGATCACCTGGAAAAATGAGGATACGGTCAATCATGTCGTCCACAGCCATGAGGGGTGGTTCGATTCGGGGCAGGTGGCATCTGGCGAGAGTTTTGTCTGGCAGGCGGATCAGCCGGGGACATTCCGTTATGGGTGCAGCATTCACCCACAGATGGAAGGCGTGATCGTGGTGTTGCCCGGCGGAGCGGTGGCTCCGCTGCCGTTTGGCGGACGCCCAGTGAACGAGGTCTACAGTGATAGCTGCGGCGGCTGTCATGGCCCGCACCGCGAAGGGGCCACCGGGCCAGCTCTGATTCCTGGACGGCTGACATCTGATGATGATTTTTATTTTGAGATCATCAAAAACGGCCAGCCCGGTACGGTGATGCCTGCCTGGGGACCATTGGGCCTGACCGATGAAGAAATCTGGGCCTTGTTGGGTTACATTCGCGGTGAAGTTGATGTCGCTGATGTTCAGTGGGAGATGGATCAGATCGCGCCCACCCGCGAAATTATGGTAGATGAAAATGAACTGCCCGCCGCTCCTACCCATGAGGGCAACCTGGATAATCTGCTCTTGGTCACAGAGCGAGAAGCGCGCAGCATCGCTGTGTTTGATGGGGATACTCACCAATTGATCGGCCATATCGCCGCCAGCTACCGGGCACACGGTTATGCTTTTGATCCTACCAACGAACGTTGGGCCTATAACGTCGGGCGCGACGGCTGGTTGTTCAAGATCGATCTCTATACGCTGCAAGCGGTCACTAAGGTTCGCGTGGGACTGGACTCGCGTGGGCTGGCGATCTCGGATGATGGGAAGGTGATCATCGTCGGCAACTACATTCCGGCGACTGCCGTGCTCCTGGATGCGCAAACGCTCGAACCGCTCAAAGTGATCCATACCGAAGCCACCGATCCCGATGGGAATCTGGTGCAGTCGCGGGTGGCGATCACCAGTGACGTTTCGCCCGATCTGGTCGGCCCTTACTTTCTCATTGGCTTAAAAGAGGCCGGGCAGGTGTGGCGCATCGACTGGAGCAAACCCGATTTTCCGATCGATACGTTGGAAAATGTCGGACACATTTTGCACGATGGTTTCCTCAGCCCAGATAACACTCACTTTTATATCGCCTCTCAGCGCGATAACTGGATGGGGGTGATCAATGTGGTCGATTGGACGCTGGAACCCCCTATTTCGACCGGGGACACGCCGCATCCTGGTTCGGGCGCGACATGGGAGGCGGGCGGCGTGGTCTATGGCGCGACGGTTCACGCGGGTGAAGGAAAAATCACCGTCTGGGACCTCTCGAATAACCAGATTGTGGCGGAAATCCCAACCGGCGGCCCCGGCTTGTTTCTGCGTTCCCACCCTGAAAATCCCTATGTCTGGGCCGACAGCGTGTTTGCCGAGCAGCCGAATCGTATCTATATCTTCGATAAACAGACCTTTGAAATGGTGCATGTGATCGAAGAAGGAATCCAGACCCTTCACCCTGAATTTACCGCCGATGGCAAGTTCGTCTATGTGAGCGATTGGCAGGGGAACGTCGTGCGGGTGTATGACGGGCTGACGTTTGAGAAGGTCGCTGAGGTCGGTGGGGTGATTACCCCTACCGGCATATTTAATACCGAGCGCCGCCTGGAAACATTAGGGCATTGATTCATAAATTTTCACATAGCGTTGATCACTAGCCGGGGGTATATTTTCCTCCGGTTTGGCTGTCGTATTCCACTTTTCATGGGAGAAATCCTCATGCGCTATGTGATTGTTGTCCTGCTGTTGTTGGCGGCCCATTTCAGCCTGACGCCGTTTGCCCCAGCACCTGAGGGGAAAGATAAATTCTACTGGCCGTTCGCGGCAGATTCTAAGCCGGCACTCGACGGGGTAGGGGGACTGCCGAGCGCGGGTGGGCTGCTGACGATCATTCTGGCGGCGGCTGCCGGGTTGGGATTTCTGCTCGCGGCTGCCGGAGTCGTATTCGGGATCAATATTTCGGTGGATGTGTGGCGGGCCGTCGTGCTGACCTCGGCTGTTTCGTCCGTGCTGCTCTACCTGCTGTATGTGGGTGTGTGGTCGATACTGCCTATCGCACTCGATATCGTGGTGACCGTAGGCGTGTTGGTACTGGGTTGGTCGAATGAATAAAAAAAACTCCCCGTCCGGCGCATAATGGGGAGTTTTTACGGCGCTGTCTGGCGCGGCGTGAGAAATTAGTCCATCTGGTAGACCCAAATATTATTGATCTGGCAGGTCGTCGCGGCGGTTTTGCTGTTCAATGACAGCCCATACGATCCGGGATGCCCATCGTGGATCGGCTCCTGGTT
>JACRBK010000370.1 GCA_016234525.1 Chloroflexota bacterium | reverse complement strand
AGGGCTGATCTTTGTGGCAGTGGCGGGATACGTCGCCGCGCAGGGGGAATTCTTTTGGTCGGCGGTCATTATTCTAATGGGCGCGCCGCTGGATGCCGTCGATGGGGCCGTCGCGCGGGCAATGGGTCGCAAAGATAAGTTTGGTGCGCTGTTCGATTCGACGCTGGATCGGTATGCTGATGGGTTTATCTTTATGGGATTGGCCTACTATTTCAGCGGCAAAGGCGATCAACAGGCCGTGCTGCTCAGCATGGCGGCGCTGTTGGGGACACTGCTGGTCAGTTATGTGCGGGCGCGGGCTGAAGGGCTGAATCTTGAATGTAAAGTAGGGTTGTTCACCCGCATGGAGCGCATGTTCGTGATCTTGGGGATGCTGCTAACTGGATGGGTGATTCCCGGCCTGTGGATTTTAGCCATTGGCACTCATTTCACCACGATCCAGCGCATCTGGCATGTGTACCGGGCGATCCAAAAGCAAATGACAGCAGGCTAGATGGTAGGTCTGTGGTAGTGGCTTAGCGCTGTTTTTAGTCCCCTCTCCATTTTGTGCTGGTGGAGAGGGGACTCAGAATCCTTACAGCCCGCTGTAGGCGGAGCGATGATGGATTAACTATTCACACATTCCGCAGGAATATAGGGGTTGGTGGAACTGCCCACAAAAACTTCGCTCCACGATTCGCCTCCAGTATCGTTCGCAGATGTAGGATTGACAAACCATGTCTGTCCCGCCGTAATCTGATTATTGCCTACGGCTGTACCACCAGGGGAGTCAAAAACAGGCGTATTGCAGATAATCATGCGAAGTACAAATCCATTCGGCACGCCTGGACCCGGAATAGACACTGCTGGTGTTTCAGGCGCAGCATCAGTGTCCGGAACCGTGTTTGTCAAGGAAATAACCGCACCCGTCGTGCAGTTAAAAACGATTTCGGAGATGAAGGTGACGTTGCCAGCCCCACCTGGTGCATCATAGGTTGTCGTGCGGATGGTAAAAGGCGTGTTTGGCGCTAATGCGAATGGGCTGACAGCAAAACCCGTAAAGTTGAGAGCGCCCGAAGTGGAGAAATTCAGGACGACGTTGTATACCTGTCCAACTCCAGGCGCGAAGAATTCTATCCGAAAGGAGGCGGGAATAGTTGTATTTCCGGTTTGTGAGAGGATCTGACCATCGGTTGCAGAGTTGCAGAAGGGCCCAGCGAGGACCCCAGTGATCTCAACTGAGGGGTCTACCGACGCTGCCTGGGTTGGTAATCCAGCGACCAACATAATGACCATGATGAAAAACACCGCGAACAGTTTCCTTGTCATGAGAGCCTCCTAGTATACACATTGAACGAGAGCAGTAGAACAAGATAATAGAGAAAATGTCAATGAGTCATTATTTGATCAATATTTATCATTTATATCAGATAAATTGCGGGGTGCCAAACTCGTTTGTTTCTGGTCACTATCGCCTCAAACACCGTTAGCACCTGAGCCGGTTTTCGCTGTTCTGTTTTCAGATGGAATCCACATTTCAGGTAAATTTCATATAAACCATTACAAACGCCTATTGGATGCGTCCGGCGACCGTCATACAATCTAGAGTGAAGCGGGTAGGCAGGCAGAAAGCGATTGGACGAATGATTGAGACTTACGAACTGACCAAAGACTTCAAGGGGTTCCGCGCGGTAGACCAGATCACTTTTTCGGTTGAACCGGGCAAAGTGTTCGCCATCTTAGGACCAAACGGAGCCGGAAAAACGACGACTGTCCGTATGTTAACCTCGATTCTCAAGCCGACTGCCGGTTGGGCGAAGGTAGCTGGTTATGACGTAGTAAAACAGCCGTCAGCGGTACGCGCCTCGGTAGGCGTACTCACCGAACAGCATGGCTTGTATGAGCGTATGCGCGGGATTGAATATCTCGACTTCTTCGCTCGAATTTACCACCTCTCGCCCGAAAACCGGCGGCAGCGCCCGCTTAAGCTGATGGAACATTTCGGCCTGGGGGATGCGCTCGATAAACGGCTGGGCGAATATTCTAAAGGGATGAAACAAAAGCTGGCGTTGGTCCGGGCTATGCTGCACGATCCGGCGGTGCTGCTGTTGGATGAGCCTACTTCGGCAATGGACCCGCAAAGCGCCCGGCTAGTGCGCGAAGCGATCAAAGAATTGCAGCGCGAAGAACGAACGATCACCATCACCACGCACAACCTCACCGAAGCGCAAAGCCTGGCCGATCAGATTGCGGTGATCCGCCGGGGCCGCATTATTGCACATGGCACATTTAAGGAACTGTCGCAGCGGTTTGTCGGCGCGCCCTTGATGGAACTGCACCTGACGCAGCAGCTCAACGGGGCGGTCAGCGAACTCGGCGGCATGGTCGAAGTGGTCGAACAGGGAGATCGTTGGCTGCGCTACCGCACGCCTGAACCATCAGTGATCAATCCCCAGGTGATCCGGCGGCTGACCGGGGCCGGGTTGGAGATCGTCACCCTGAGCGAAGTCTCGCGCACGTTGGAAGACGTGTATTTGCAGATTGTACAGGAAGACGAAGGACAGGAAAAAAATGTCAAGCATAACGAATAATATCCCGAAATCCCTGGCACAAACACCCTTAGCGACAGAGTCTGCCCGGTCGGGTTTGCGGGTGACGTTGAGTAACGCCTTGATTATCACCCGGCGCGAAGTGCGCGACAGCCTGCGCGACTGGCGGATCATGGTCCCGATCTTCATCCTGACCCTGGTTTTTCCCCAGCTAGCCAACACCATGACGCGCATTTTTACCAGTTTCTTCGAAGACAACGAAGGCGAAGACCTGCTTCCCGCGCTGCTGCCGCTGATGCCGATGGTCGTGGGCTTTTTCCCGATCTCTGTGTCGCTGGTGATCGCGCTGGAAACGTTCGTGGGCGAAAAAGAACGCATGAGCCTTGAACCGCTGCTCTCTACCCCGCTGACCAATACCGAACTCTATTTGGGCAAATCGTTCGCAGCGATGCTGCCACCGCTGTTGGCAAGTTACAGCGGCATGGCGATCTATATGACCGGGCTGATCTTGGGCAAACAGCAGTGGCATCCTGAACCCATGCTGATCTTGCAGATCGTTGCCGTGACCACGATCCAGGCCCTCGTGATGGTGACAGGTGCGGTTGTGGTGTCGAGCCAGACGACTTCGACCCGCGCCGCGAACCTGCTGGCCAGTTTTATCATCATCCCCATGTCCATGTTGGTCATCCTCGAAGGCGTGATCATGGTCCAGCCGCATAAACGATACCTGCTGTGGTATATCGTGATCGGGATGATGGTGGCGGTAGTGCTGTTGGTGCGCATGGGCGCGCGTATCTTCAACCGTGAAGAACTGCTGGGGCGGTCACTCGATCAGCTTAATCTGCGCTGGGCGGTTCGTATGGTCTGGGAACAGTTTCGCGGCCCGGTCGATGGCGGATTCAAGTTGGGGCGTTGGTATCGCCAGAGCGTTTTCCCGACGATCCGTGACTTACGCAGTGCGTCGGTGGTGCTGCTGATTTGCATCACGGCAGCGTTTATCGGTGGTTGCGCGGCGGCGTATAAGTGGCAGATTCCGCTGGATCAGTTTGAGGCAAATGACGAGACTCTGCTGAATAACCTGCAATCGTGGTTTGAACTCGGCCAAAATAACCCCGGTCTGATTCTGCTGGCGGCGCTGCAAAATATCCGCGTCCTGCTGGCAGCGACGATCTTCGCTATTTTTACCTTCGGGGTGATGAACCTGATCCTGGTATCTGTCCCGTTCGGAATGTTGGGCTTCATTTTGGGGCAGGTTGTGATATCCAGTATCAGCCCGCTGCCGTTCATCGTCGCCGTGATCCCACACAGCATTGCCGAAGTCCCTGCGATTGTGTTGGCGGGGGCGGCGGCGCTGCGTTTGGGCAGCATCATCACCCGCCCGCCGGACGATATGACGGTGGGTGAAGCATGGCTGCGCGCCCTGGGCGATACCCTGAAGATCGGCATTGGAATCGTGCTGCCGCTGCTGCTGATCGCGGCGGTGCTCGAAGTGCTGGTCACGCCGAAGGTGGTTGAATTTGTGCTGCGGCTGTAAACTTGCTATAAGTCATATAGCATGTTTCAGGAGCAGGGATGGTAGTCACATCCCTGCCTATCTATGGTCATAGGGTCGCGTATGGCACGTTTGATTATTCTCGGATCAGCAGCGGCAGTTTCCGATGCCGAACATGATAACACTCATTTTTTATTGCAGGGTGATAACGGAAGCGTCGTGCTGGTGGACTGCGGATCGAATCCACTGGGCAAACTCTCGCGGCACGGGATTCATTTTGACCAACTCACCGATCTTGTCCTCACCCATTTTCACCCCGATCATGTTTATGGCGTACCGATTCTGTTGATGCAGATGTGGCTGTTGGGGCGCAAAAAGCCGCTGCGCGTCTACGGCCTGCATCACTGCCTGCACCGCGTGCGCGAGATGATGGTTTCGTTTATGGTGGAAACCTGGCCGAACTTTTTCCCCATGTTGTTCCACACTCTGCCTGAACACGATAATGTGTATGTGCTGGAAAACCGTGATTTTCGCATCCGGTCCTGGCCGACGCGCCATTTTATCCCGACGGTGGGGCTGCGGATCGAGGTCAAAACCAGCGGTCAAGTGATCGGTTATTCGTGCGATACCGAACCGATTCCGGGGATTGTCAGCCTGGCGCACAACGCCGATCTGCTGCTGCATGAGGCGGCAGGGCTGGGTTTTGGTCATTCCAGCGCGGCGCAGGCAGGGGAGATCGCGTCAGAGGCAGGAGCAAAACGGCTAGCGTTGATTCACTACGACGTGGTAAACAGCCATCCACATATATTGTTGGACGAAGCGCGCACGACTTTTGCT
>JACRBK010000029.1 GCA_016234525.1 Chloroflexota bacterium | reverse complement strand
AGCCACCGGTTTTCGACCGTTAGAATGGCTGATTGTATTTATGTGCTGGATCATGGTCGGATCGTCGAACAGGGAACGCACGATGAATTGGTGCGCTTGGGGGGCAAATACGCTTACCTGTTTGAGATGCAGGCTCAGCATTACAAATGATCCCCCGGTTGAAAAATAACCCTCTTATTGCTGGAATTGTAAAACTCTCGCGTTGGAAAGAACACTTGCTTTTTACTATCCCCGCGACGTTGGCAGGCGCAAATCTGGCGATCCGCGATTTTCCCTCCCTTCACTTTGATGTGCGTCTCAAAACACTTCCGGTCGTTGATGTTATCTCTCACCTGCTGATGCTGAGTTCTCTGTTGTTCCTGGCTGGCTACTATGCGTATAACGCTGAGCCAGGTCCGGCGTGGTGGGCAGCGGCAGGGGTGGGATTAATTTCGGCCTATGGGCAACTTTATAACCAACTGCGCGATTTTGATCTGGATCGTGCAGCAGGCTTGTTCAACACTTCTTGCTTTTTAGGACGACAAAATACACAGCGGGTTATGTATGTCTGGTCGGAGCAGCGGTCTGTTTGGCGATCACGGTGGGGATCGGGCTGTGGCCGTTGTGGTTAGCAGGGATTCCGCTGGCAGCTCTGCTGTTGCTGCTGGTAAGACGCTCCAGTGTGGATATGCGTGGCAGCTAGGCTGTTGACACCAGCGGTCAGTTCCAGGCGGGCGCGATGTGGATCGCTATGGTGATGATGATGATCTGGTCGGCGTAAAACATAATTAGGTAAACAAAGTGCACTCTGCTTGACCAGCATTTATAATAAGGCTTAAGCGGTGGTTGATTTGTGTTCCCGCCTTTGTAAGATCTGAATTCCGGTTGAGTGCAGTCTATAATTAACGCAGGATGGCAGCAGTTCGCATGTCTCCCAAAATCCTCATTGTTGACGATATGCCCGACGCCATAGACTTTTTGCCTGAATGGTTCAAGCATGAAGGATATGAGACACTTATAGCAACACGGGGGCAGCAGGCGTTAGCCCTGGCCGAAGAAGCCCATCCTGATGTTATTTTGCTCGATGTGATGATGCCCGGCATGGACGGGATCGAAACCTGTCGTCGCTTACGCCGCAACCCGGCTACTTCGAATATTCCTGTGATCCTGGTGTCGGCGCGCAGCCCGTCAGAAGCACGTGCCGAGGGACTGCTCGCCGGGGCAACAGATTATATTACCAAACCGATCCATTTCCCTGATTTGTTAGAGCGTGTTGAACGGCTGGTGCATTTGCACGATGAGATGTCGCCTGATCACCGTCGCCTGCTGGAAGAGATGGTCTATACAGCGTTAGCGGTGCTGCCATGCAGCCTGGCCTGGCTTCTGATCGTAGATTCAGAGATGCGTTGGTTGGTTAGCCAGGCGCTCGCTACCGACCGAGGGGCGGATGCTTCGCGCCTGTTTTTGTCCATGATGCAGGGCAACCAAAAAGATGCCCGGTGGCCGCTGGAACACAGCAGTAATCCCCTTTCTGAGGTGGTGTTAAACCGCACAGTGCTGATCAATCTTGCCGCCGAAAAATTCCAAGACTTGACCGGGGGAGCGCTGTTTCACCGGGCGTTTACTCAGTTCCGTTTTGCCTATATCACCATTCTTCCGTTAGTGATTTCGGGCAAAGCGGTAGGGGCATTGGTGCTGGCGACCAAGGACACACAGTTAACCGACTCGCGGCGCGCTCAGCAGATTTTGAACTCGTTGAGCAATCAGGCGGCGACGGTAGTCGATAATGCCCGCTTGCTGGCCGATCTCGCCTCGCGTGAGGCGCAGATGCGCGCTGAACAGACCCTTCGGCAGATGGTGCTGGATACGATGGGCGAAGGGTTAGTCGTGGTCGATGAAGAAGCCCGGATTATCTATGTAAACAACCGGCTCCTGCTGTTGACCGGTCATTTGCGTAACGATCTGTATGGGCAAAATGTGGGGATGATTTTTCATCCGGCGACACGTGAGCAGGTGGTTAACAGCCTGACCGGAGAACGCCGCAAGACCTTGTCTTTTTCGCAAACGCTTTTTGCCAAAAATGGCAAGGAAGTGCCGGTGCTGCTCTCGCGGGCAGTTACGCCATCGCCCGACGGACGCGGAAACATTACCGTTATTGTGCTGACGGACCTGACCGAACTTCAACGCCATGAAGAGGCGCTCAAGCTTCAGACCCAACGGTTGCAGGCCATCAACCATGCTGTCAATGCGATGTCGTCGGCAAGCTCGCTTCAAGAGGTGATTCAGATCAGCCTGGATGCCGTCTTGCAGGTCGTGCCGGGCGTTTCGGCTTCTATGCTGCTGCGTGATCCGGCGCAGTTAGACCGGCTGGTACTGGCGGCCTCTGTGGGGCCGCAAAACGGCGAATTAAACAACCGGGCCGTTATGAAAGGGCAGGGATTAGCTGGGTGGGTAGCGAATACCGCTCGATCCCAATTAGTTCCTGATCTGACAGTTGATTCACAGATTCGAACTGAATACACCGCGCTGTATGGCGCCGATTTGCGTTCTGTCGCAGCGATTCCTCTACTCGCCTTTGATGAAGTAATCGGCGTGTTAGAGGTGATCAGTAAAAATAAGCAGGCTCTCAACGAACACGACCTCGAAACGCTTGAAAGCCTGGCCGGGTCGGCAGCGATCACCGTAGAAAATGCCCGTCTATTTGAACAAGAACGCCGCCGCGTGACGGAACTCAGCACCCTGTTAGACGCCAGCGCTGCTGTCACCACGACCCTGGATTTCGGAGATATTTTGGAGCGCATCGCGCGGCGGCTGAGTGTTGCTTTGCAGGTGGAACGGGTAGTGATCACCGATTGGAATAACCCCGCGCGCCAGCTTGTCACCCTGGCGGAGATTGTCAACGCCTACTGGCTGCCCGATCAGGGGCCGCTGCGTCCCCTCGAAAATATGCCCGTGACCTGCTCGGTGGTGAATACGGGAACATTGGTGAAGATCGTTACGCCGCGTCCGGGCGATCCGCCTCTGCTGGCGGCAGAGTATAACCCGTGTGGTTTGCGAGCCGTAGTTGTTTTTCCCCTGGTTATTCAGAAACAATTAGCAGGAATGGTGGCGCTTTATCATGAAACACCACAGGGAAAAATACCCGAAGTACGTGTCGATGCTGTGAATGATGCCGTGCTGCGCTGGCAGCAGGGTATCGAAAGTTTCGATCCTAAAGAATGGCATTCACGCTCTAATCTGACCGATCTTTGCCAGCAGGTGCTTCAGGCAAGCGGGCTGCGTTGGTGTGCGGTAATGCAGTGGAACGTTGAACGCAGCGAGATTCGTGTACTGCGTGAGATCGGGCGTGCGCTCTGGTTAGGCGAAGCCCAACAGGTCTGGCCGATTAACCACTTTCCCCATCTGGCGCGTGTTTTGGAAATGGGCGAACTGCTGACCTTACAGCGCGATCAACTGCCGAATGATCCGCATGAGCAAACCTATTTGCAGGCCGTTGGTGGCACCACATGTCTCGTCGCTCCCCTGTTTATCCGAGGGGAAGCGGGCGGTGTGGTGAAATTGATCGACACCAAACCTGAGAGGCGGGAATTTGATAATGCTGAGTTGTCGCTCTGTCAGGGCATTGCCAATGTCGTCGGAAATGCGATGGACAATGCCCAGCTTTATGCGGCCCAAGAGCGGCGTGCCTCAGAATTGGAAGCAGCGTATAAACAACTTCAAGAATCCGATCAGACCAAGGAAGATTTGCTGCAAAATATCTCGCACGAGTTTAGAACTCCTCTGACGCATATTTTAGGGTATCTGCGCCTGACGCTTGACGAGGCATTTGGGCCGTTGACTAAAGAGCAGGTCGAAAACCTGAACCTCGTGACAGACAAAGCGCAGCATCTGGTTGACCTGGTACGCGATATTATCCGGGTCCAAGAGTCAGATGCGCGTAATCTGATTCTAAAGCCGATCCATTTGGAGCGCGTGCTGGCCCTGACGGTGCGTTCGATGGCCCCTAAAGCTCAGACCAAAGGGATTCGAATTGTGCCACGTATCCCGGCCAACCTGCCGCCTGCCTATGCTGATCCGGCGCGGGTCGGCGAGGTCTTTGAAGAACTGCTGGAAAACGCGATCAAGTTCAGCAGCGGCCCCTCACAAGTAGAAATCACCCTGGAAGACAACGGCGGTTTGATGATCCACGCCAGTGTGCGAGATCATGGCATCGGAATTGATCAAGACGAACACGAAAAAATCTTCCGGCGGTTTTATCAGGTGGATCGCGGTACGGCGCGGCGGTATGGGGGCAGCGGCCTGGGACTGGCGATTGTCCGGCAGGTGGTTGAGGGTCACAGTGGTCGCGTATGGGTCGAAAGCGAACCGGGCAAAGGAACTTGCTTCCATTTGCTGCTGCCGAAAGCCACTACTATGGAAGGCAGTGGTTGAAGCAAAATTTCGTTTTAAATTCATTTGAGACACCCCGTTCCAATGATATAATGTTCGGGAAGCATTGCTTATCTTAAGTCAATTTTATTGACCGCTCGCGGCAAGTTTGGGGAACTCGTATGGGTACACGTATTCTGGTAGTGGACGACGAAGAAGATACTTTGAGCCTGCTGCGCACGATCTTGCAGATCAGCGGCTTTGAGCCTATAACGACACTTAATTCGATAGAGGCGATTGGTCTGGCCGAAGTGCAGGCTCCAGAAGCGATTTTGCTCGATATTATGATGCCCCGGCTCGATGGTTTTACACTCTGTAAAATGATGCGGCAGCATAAATATACCCAGGGCCTGCCGATCATTTTTGTAACGGCCTATGAGTCGCTCGATCTGGAAGAGCGGCGGGTGGATGCTGGGGCGGATATGGTGATCCGCAAACCCATTGATATTGATGTGTTGGTGCAGGCGATTGCTAAAACATTGGCGCAAAAAGCAGCGGCTCAACCTAAAGTGGTGACTGCTGAGCCAGCGGATCTGGCGGCTCCCGCTTCTCCAGAACAATCGGTCTCGGTGGTTTCAGCCCTTCCAGAACAGCCGGCCTCGGTGGTTTCTGTTTCTCCTGAGCAGCCTGCACAAGAGATTCCTGCCTCCCCGGTCGCTGAACAACCGAAGCCAGATGTCGCTGCTTCTCCGGTTGCTGTGACTCAGGAAGTGGCGGTTTCTGTACCGGTATCGCAAACTCAGGAACATCAACCTGTTGAACAGGATGTTAAGGCCGCTGGCGACGTGAAATAATTCAGCGCAGAAAGGATAACCAGGGTGGAACAAAGTCGAACCATTGTTATTATGCAAGGGGATCAAACCGGGCAAGAACTGCTCGATGAGGCGCTGCGGGTATTGTCGCCCTCGATTCTCCCTCCCAATATTCAATTTAAGACTTTTGACCTGTCCTTAGAAAATCGCCGCGCGACTAAAAACCAGGTAGTGTTAGACGCTGCCGAAGCCGTGAAACAGTATGGTCTGGGCATTAAAGCGGCGACTATCACCCCCGGTGGGGCAAATGATGTGGGCAGCCCTAATGCCATTCTACGCGAAGCCATCGGCGCGCAGGTCATATTGCGCGTGGGACGGCGTATTCCGCCCGTGCGCCCGATTGCAGGGGTCCACGCACCGATTGCGGTAGTGCGTATGGCTGTCGGCGATTCGTATGGCGCGAAAGAATGGCGTGAGGGCGAGGGATTGGATGAGATCGCCTGCCGGACGGAACAGATCAGCCGCCGGATATGCCGGATGGTCTCTGAGTATGCGTTCTGGTATGCGGGTCGGGTTGGGGCAAAAGTTTTCGGTGGTCCGAAATATACGGTTAGCCCAGTTTATGAGGGTATGTTCAAAGAAGAACTCGACGCTGCCGCCAAACGTTACCCGTCGGTTCGTTACGATCCCCAATTGATTGATGCCACCTATGCGCTGCTGCTCGAAAGTACCGGCGAGGCGATGGTGATCCCTGCTCTCAACCGGGATGGCGATAATCTCTCGGACCTGGTGCTGAAAATGTTCGGCACCATTGCCGGGTCGGAGTCACTGATCCTGAGTTTTGATGACCAGCTTCATCCTTGTGCGATTGTTGCCGAAGCACCACATGGAACCGCGCCTTCTTTGCAGGGTAAGAATCTGGCCAATCCAGTAGCGATGATCATGGCCGCTGCGGCGGTGTTGAGTTATATTGAGGATGAGCGGGCTGTGCGGACGTGCCGGGCGATTCGAGAATCGACACTTGAAACCGTTTATGACGGCGTGCGCACATCTGATCTGGGGGGACATGCGACAACCACTGAATTCACTGATGAAGTGATTCGCCGCGTGAGCGCCAAACTCGATGTATGGGATGCGTTAGGGTAATCTACTCGCGATAGCGATCTAAACCGTGAAACTGATTCTGACCCACGATAACGCCGACTTTGATGCCGTAGCGTCATTGTTGGCTGCTTACAAACTGGACTCAACGGCTGTCCCTGTTCTGCCTCATCGCGTCAACCAAAATGTAGAGCATTTTCTTAATCTCTACCGCGACGAACTGCCTTTTGTGCAGCGTGAAGATTTGCGCCGCAAAGGGTCGGTAGAGTTGGTGACGGTGGTAGACACCCAGAGTTTTTCAACGGCACGTGGGATGCGACCTGATACCCCGATCCGGTTTGTCGATCACCACCCGCTCAATCGTGAACTGACTGAATATCAGACCTTCAGCGGGGATATGGTGGGGGCAGCAACTACCCTGTTGGTAGAACAAATTCACGCGGACAGCCTCAGACTCAGTGGGCCTGAGGCGACCTTGTTGATGTTGGGAATTTACGAGGATACCGGATCGCTGCTCTATGGGACGACCACCCCACGTGATATTCGCTGCGCCGCCTGGCTGCTCGAATGTGGGGCAAACCTGGATATCGTGCGCCGTTTTCTTCAGCACCCGCTCACACCAGAACAACGCGAACTATATGACCGGCTGCGGCAAAATGCCGAAATCCACCCCGTGAACGGCCATGCAATTGTGCTGGCATGTGCGAGTATCGGGCAGACCGTAGACGAAATCGCTACCCTGGCGCACCGTGTCCGCGAATTATACGAATCCAGCGCGGTGTTTATCCTGGTCCAGCTTAATGGGGATATTCAACTGGTGGCGCGGGGAACAACCGACCTGATTGATGTTTCCGTAGTTGCCAAAAGATTCGGGGGTGGTGGGCATAGCCGCGCGGCAGCAGCGTTGATTCATCACCGCAAGCTGCACGAGGTCCGGGCCGAAATTTTGGAGATGCTGCCTCATATCGTCCAGGCCTCTATTCGAGTTGAGTCGCTGATGTCAATGGGCGTGCAGACTGTCCAGGTCCACGAGCGCGTAAAAACGGTTGTCGAGCGGATGCGCCGCGCGGGTCATGAAGGTTACCCGGTGGTGGATGGTGGGCGAGTGGTTGGACTTCTGACAAACCGTGCTGTCGAGCGCACCATGAGTCATGGCATGAGTCACCAGACAGCCAGCGAGATTATGGAAGCGGGCGAATACACCGTTAAGCCCAGCGACTCGATTGAAGTGCTGCAACAGCGGATGATGCGTTCGGGTTGGGGGCAGATTCCAGTCGTAAACGACGAGGGGATATTGATCGGCATCGTCACGCGCACGGACCTGATCAAACGATGGGGACAGCGCCAGGATGACACCCGACGCGAAGGGATCATGCGCCGGATGCAGGCATCGCTGCCGCCAGGTATGTGGACGCTGATTCAAGCCGTGGCGCAGCAAGCGCAAGAACGCCGGATCGGGCTGTATGTGGTCGGCGGGTTTGTGCGCGATCTGCTTTTAGGGCTTCCCACCCATGATATTGATCTGGTGGTAGAAGGTGATGCGATTGAACTGGTCCGGCTGATTCACCGCGAATACGGCGGACAGATGCGCAGCCATGCCCAGTTTGGCACAGGTAAATGGATGCTCGATCAGACCGTGCTACACGCCCTGGACCTCGATCCTGCCACCGCTAAATTACCGGAGTTTATTGATTTTGTGACGGCGCGCAGCGAATTCTATGAGCAGCCAACGGCGCTGCCCACCATTCAGCGCGGCTCGATCAAACTCGACCTGCATCGCCGCGATTTTACGATCAATACTCTGGCGCTGCGGTTGTCGCCGGAACCGTTAGGCGAGTTGATTGACTTTTATGGCGGAGAGCAAGATTTACGAGATCAAGTGATCCGGGTGCTGCACAGCCTCAGTTTTGTGGATGATCCCACGCGGATGCTGCGCGCGGTTCGGTTGGAACAACGGCTCGAATTCACCATTGAGCCGCGCACCGAAGAACTGATCCGCAACGCTATCTCGTTTTTAGATCGGGTCAGCGGGGACCGCATACGCCACGAGATCGCGCTTATTTTTTCCGAGGAGCAGCCCTTACGCGCTCTGATTCGTTTGGAACAGCTCGGTATTCTGCAAGCCTTCCATCCCGATTTGCGGATTGACGAATGGGTGCGGGCCGCGTTTTATGCCATCCGTTTTGCTCACCAGAATCATCCCTGGCCGTCGCTGGACAAGTTCGACAACTGGATGTTATCCACTTTTTCGTTGTTTACCAGCCGCCTACCCGAACCGGAACTAGAAAAATTGGGCCGGCGTTTGCAGTTTAAGCGGTCGTACCTGGATCATTTGCAAGATGCGCGGGTGGCTATTGCCCTACTGCCCGAACTCAGCCAGGAGCAGCTTCCCAGCACACTGGTTCGGATGTTGGAACCCCTGGACGAGGTCGGATGGTTGGCGGCCTGGGCTGCCGCGCCGAGCGCCATCGCCCGCGACCAGATCAGTCGTTTTGCTCGTGAGTGGCGTTTCGTGAAGCCGCAAATTGATGGGCGTGAAGTTCAGCGGATCACCGACCTGAAACCCGGTCCGATCTACGGTGTGCTGCTCGAACATCTGCGCCGGGCGTTGTTAGACGGTGAAATCACCACCCTGGTAGAGCAAAAATTGCGCCTACGCCAAATGGTCCACGATCCAATCCTGTTGGCGCAGGCTGAATCGCGTAACAAAAGTCAGGCAGATGAAACCATTCACCCGGAGAAAGATGAGTAAATGGTTAGAAAATGGTGGGAATCCTGGATGATTCGCCCTGAAAGCTTGTAAAAATCTCTTAATCTGTAGTAATATTCCCCGCACTTTATCGTCCGAGGATTCAGCAAGTTTTCAGGGAGAGCAACCAGGGGCTTATGGCAAACACAGGAGGACAGCAGGTTCGCATCACTTGGTGGCGCGGTGGACAACACCCTACCCTTGAGAATATCACCCGCCGTATGGCAGAAGAAGGGCTTCGGCCTTATGTCTGGGCGAATACGCCGAATTTCCGCTACTCGACACGCAGTCACGGTTACGCTAAAACTCTCTACTGTGTGTTAGGTTCCCTCGAAATTACTTTTTCAGAAACGAAACAACGGGTTGTGCTGCGGGCCGGAGATCGGATTGATCTTCCGCAAGGCGTGCGTTACAGCGCGATTATTGGCCCCTCTGGTGTGCAGTGTATTGAAGGCAGCCCGCTTTAATTTCCAAGACTTCATTTTTTGCGGTACATTTGACAGGGTGAGCAGCTTGGCTCACCCTGTTTTTTAGCGAGTGGAGGCGATTAACCATGCGACGCCTGCGACCCCAGCGCCGCCGCCAGCGGACCCGTTCAGAATATACGCCGCTTCTTGATGATGCCCTGCTGGATGAGGAGAATCAGGAACCGGAAGAAAGTCTTGATGCGATTGTACCGTTCGTACCGGTGTCAAGAGAACGCGATTTTGACGTGCCGGATGAAGACGAACTAAGCGCAGAAAGCCGAGCTTTATTAGAACCGCCGCAGCGCCCGCCCCGCCGCAGGTTACGGCTGGACCTGCCCCGCCTGTCGCTGGGCTTCGAGATTCAATTTTCATTTTTGCTGTTAGCCACTGCATTGGTCGCTGCCGGGGTCTTTGGGACTCTGCTTAATCAGGGCCGGCTGCGCGATGAGGTTGCCGACTGGTGGCCGCTGTCTTTGGTCGTGACCGCCGTATT
>JACRBK010000367.1 GCA_016234525.1 Chloroflexota bacterium | reverse complement strand
GTCCTATGCGCAGGCGGCGGCGATCTCGCGGCAGCATAGGCCGCCGAGGAGAACCGGACTCGGTTTCCTCAGGGCTAGGATCCGGCTCGTGGAAGGGTGGTTTCACGACAGTTCCTTTTGCATAGCGTTCAAAATTTGGGGAATATGTTCAGCGCGAATCCAGTAGTGGGTCACGGCTCGGAAACCACGTTCGCCCATCGGCATAATGCGAATACCTTGTGCACCAAGCTTTTTGGTCAGGGCAGGCGCGGTAATCCCCGCACTCTCGCGCAAATAGAAAAACACCATATTCGTCTGAACCCGTGCTAAATCGATCTCGATCTGCGGCATTTGGGCTAAACCCTCGGCTAGCAGGCGGGCATGATGGTGATCTTCGTGCAGGCGCAGCGTCATTTTTTCCAACGCGATCAAACCCGCCGCCGCTAACACACCCACCTGACGCATTCCCCCGCCGACCAGTTTTCGAATACGCCGCGCTTTATCAATAAATGCGGCAGAACCGACTAACACCGATCCGGCAGGCGCACACAACCCTTTTGACAGACAAAATGTGATGCTGTCGACTGCGGCGACCAGATCGGCCACATCGCAGTCCAGGGCAGTTGCAGCGTTAAAAATGCGCGCACCGTCCACATGCAGCGTCAGCCCGTTTTCTTTAGTGACAGCACCCACCGCATCCATATACGGTTTAGGAAGTGGGATTCCCCCGACCGTACCCTGGGTGTTTTCCAGCGAAATCAGGCGCGTGATCGGCATATGGATATTATCGGGGCGAACAGCGTGTCGGATCATGTCCAACGGCAGCGTACCATCAGGCTGGACCGGCAGGGTATGAGGCATAATGCCCCCTAATGCCGCAATCCCGCCTGCTTCATAGACGAATGTATGCGACTTGTCCCCTAGAATCACTTCGTCGCCACGCCCACAGTGTGCCAGGATCGCAACGAGATTGCCCATTGTACCGCTGGCAACAAATAGACCGGCTTCTTTTCCCAGGCGACGGGCAGCTTCGGCCTGAAGTTGGTTTATCGTCGGGTCTTCGCCAAAAACGTCATCACCGACTTGTGCGTCGGCCATCGCCTGGCGCATGTCCGGCGTGGGCCAACTTACGGTATCACTGCGTAGATCAATGCAGTTCATAATATTTACCGCCTATTTTTCAAAAAACCGCCCGACGTTAGCTTACTACGCCGGGCGGAACCAAAGGATCACAGCCTATGGGGTTAAAAAACCAGGGACAGCAGCAGGCAAGAAAACAGCAGACAAACCCCTAAAATCGAAAAAACGATGATGGGGATTGTTGTCGCCGTCACCCAGGCCGCCGGAAGGAAGATAATCAGTTTGGCAATATTCGCCACCCATTCCGGCACTTCTTGCGCATCAGCAAACTGAGTAGGCGCACCGACAAATTCGATCTCTGGTGGTTTAGATTCCTGTCCGCTGTCGTTCACCTGACGGCTCCCCAGTTTAGCTCAGCGCCAGTTTAGTATCGCTTGACAATCGAACGATAAACAATGGGCTGCCGAGTCTGGAGCGTCTGGAATTCTTCACGGTACTTGCGCACATCGTCCAGGTCGATCCGGGCGACGCAGTAACCTTCACGAGGTTCGCCACTTTCGGGTTCTTTTTCTTCTGACAACGAAGCGAACACTTTGCCACGCGGCCCGACGATCATACTTTCGCCGCCGAAATTGAGCGTCACATCTTCGCCTACACGGTTCGCAGCGGCCACATACAGCCCGTTTTCAAACGCGCGCGCCCGGACATAGGTCCGCCACTCTTCGATCTGAGCTTTTTCCCAGTTCGCCAGCACACAAATCAACTCAGCACCGTCCAGCGCCAGGCAGCGCGAAACTTCGGGGAAGGCCAGGTCCCAACCCAACACCAGCCCAATCTGGCCGATCTCAGTCTCGATCACGGGCAGGCGGAAACCTTCGCGAAACGCCATCCGTTCTTCCCCGCGCAAGTGAACCTTGTTGTAACTTCCCAACATTTCGCCGTCCGGCCCGACCAACACCGCCGAGTTGAACAGCACACTTTCGACTTTTTCTTTAGTCGCCAACCCAAAAGCAATATACACGCCAAACTCGGCGGCGCGCTGTGCCATCAAGTTGACGGTTGGGCCAGGAACACGCTGCGCCAGTTCGGTGAACCGCACGCCAAGCTCGTACCCGCTG
The DNA here is from genome assembly GCA_016234525.1 of Chloroflexota bacterium. Lineage (GTDB taxonomy): Bacteria > Chloroflexota > Anaerolineae > Aggregatilineales > Aggregatilineaceae > JACRBK01. The sequence goes on along the minus strand of JACRBK010000367.1, from coordinate 9,340 downwards.
GTCACCAGTTCAGGAAAAACAATCAAATCCACTTTTTGTTGGGAAGCGATCTTGGACACGAAGTCCGACATCTTCACCAGATTATCTTCCAGCTCGCCCAGGGCTGGTTTCATTTGCACGGTGGCTACGGTAATTTCACGCATTAGGTCTCCTCATAAACGGGACTTGCAGTTTGTCGTATGTCGTGACCGGGGTTTGACCAACGATCCTCAAGGACAATTATTCCCTTAATGTAGCGCCAATATAGCCCGGTTGTCAAATATGCTCCCAGCGACAGAACGTTTGAGCGGACGGTCTTCGGCACGTCCTCCACCCACTTTTTAACATGGACGATCAAGGGGAATATATCAACCATGTCATAAATAGACAGCCCAAACTCATGGTTCTTCTACCGGCTGCTGAGCGGCATGATCGGTTTGGGACTCGGTATTCAATTCATCCAGCAGCGCTAACAAACACTCATTAGCTGGAATATCACGCATCGACTCGCCGTGATGTTGGTAATAAACCCGCCCCTGCTTATCGACGACGACCACTGCTGGCATTCGCCCCAGCTTGAGCCAGTTCACCTGCTGGTCATAGAGATGAGCGACATGGTGATCAGGATCGGGCAAGCCCACAAAAGGGAACTGGTTTTTCTCCCAATAGGCTTTGAACGCAGCAGGACGTTCTGGCCCCACGACGAGAATTTCGGCATCACGCTTTACAAACAGAGTGTAATCCTGGCGCAACTGCGCCATGTGCGCGCGGCAGTGTGGTCAGGCAAAACCCCGGTTGAACACCAGGAGCACATGCTTCTGACCCCGATAATCCGACAGGCTGACTTTCCGGCCTGCTGCATCTTCAAGCGTGAAGTCGGGCGCCTCTACAACAATCATATCCTTACGTTGGTTCATGGTTGTACCCCTATCATGTCTTAGCGGGGAAGCTTGTCTAACACATTTTGCAGACCCACCGGCAGCGGCGCAGTGACCGTCAGAGGCTCTATGTTTTCCGGCAAAGTTAATGTGATAGACGATGCGTGCAGAAAATAACGTTTGAGTTTCACCTGCTGTTTGCGAGACCCGTATACGCCATCACCGATCACAGGGTGGCCGATGAATGCCAAATGCACACGAATCTGGTGAGTGCGCCCAGTTTTTGGAAACACTTCTAACAGGCTGACCCCGCTGTAGGTATCCAGCACATGGAACTCGGTTACCGCGTCACGGCCATCACGTACAACGGCCATCCGTTTACGCTGTTTAGGATCGCGGCCAATGGGCGCATCAATCACCCCGTCCGGTGCATCGGGTACCCCTTCGACCAGGGCAATATAACGCTTGTGTATCTGGCGATCTTTGAACATAACGCGCAGATCATTGAGCGTTTTTTCGGTTTTGGCGATCAGGATCACGCCAGATGTTTCTTTGTCCAGGCGATGAACGATCCCGGCGCGTCCTGACTCGCTGAACGCGGCGATCTCCGGCCAGCGCGCCAGCACGGCATTCACCAGCGTGCCCGTCGTATGTCCGGTGGCTGGGTGGACAACCATGCCCGCCGGTTTGTTGATCACCGCCAGATATTGATCTTCATACAAGATATCCAGCGCGATAGACTCCGGCTGCGTTTCGAGGTCTTCTTCGGGCAGTGGGAGCTTGATCCAGATCGTCTCTCCACCCTCTACCCGATACGAGGATTTCACCAGACGGCCATTGACCATCACCTGACCGTCTTGAATCAAATTTTGCACCTGGGCGCGCGAAAGCTGTTCAAACCGCTCCGCCAGGGTTTTATCCAGGCGTCCGCTGGCTTCCGCCACGACAAATTCAACTTCCTGATAACGTTCGCTCATTTTTCTTCCACTCTAACTGACAGATAGATCGGTTTGCGTATAGGACTGGGTATGGCTAGAATGCAGCAGATTCTTCGTCCACCAAAGGAGCATTCGCTGTGGCCCCTCAAGATCGTTTTGTATCTGAAAACACGTTCCATATCCGCTACGCCGAAACCGACTCAATGGGTATCACCCACCATTCGAATTATATCGTCTTCTTTGAAGAAGCCCGCAGTCATTATTCGCGTATGCGCGGGGCTGACTATGCTGATTTTGAACGCAGCGGTTATTGGCTGACAGTCGTCGAAGTTCATGCGCGTTATATCGTGCCGACCCGCTACGCGCAGCGGATCAGTGCCTGCTGCTGGGTGGAGGAACTCAAGAGCCGCTCAATGATGTTCGGTTACGAAATCATCGATGCCGATACCCGGCAGGTGTGCGTCACCGGCTATTCTAAACACGTGTGCATTGATCACAGCGGGCGCGTGGCGCATATTCCTGCCGGGTGGATAAGTGTCATGAAAACAGGTTTGCCAGACGCAAAAGATGGTGATTAGGGCAGGCATCGCCCCTACAATGGGATACGCTGGCCCATCGCCGCCACATCATAACCGGGTTGAGCGGCGACCGCTGCCCGAAATTCGGTATCGTGCAGCAGCGCCAGCACATGATGAATCACCGGCAGATCAATATACTGCACCGGGATGACCAGATCATAACGTTCGTGCGTCACCGGGATAAAACCCAATCCCAGCGCCAGCGCCGCATTCCGAATCCCTAGACCGCAGTCTGCGCTGCCGGAAGCCACCGCCGCCGCCACCGCGAGGTGAGTATACTCCTCACGATCATAACCCTCTATATGGCCGGGATCAATGCCGCGCTGCTCTAACTCATAATCGAGCAGCACCCGCGTCCCCGCCCCGCGCTGGCGGTTGACATAACGGACCCGCACCAGATCAGCCAGCGATTGCAGTCCCAGCGGATTGCCCGCCGCCACGATCAAGCCCTGTTCGCGGCGCGCAAAGGTGATCACCTGTACTGGCAAGTCGCCCAGCGTACGGCGGATATAGGGCAAATTGTATTCGCCTGTTTCAGGATCAAGCAGGTGTGTACCCGAAAGATGCGCCTCGCCGCGTTTCTGCGCGACCAACCCGCCCAGGCTGCCGACATTCGCCGAGGAAAGCCGGAAACCGGGAAAACGCACCGCGAGAAACTGTCCCAACAAATCGAGCATAGGATCGTGACTGCCCACCACAACGACCGTCTTGGCGATGTCTTCCACCGGGCGATAGAGCAACACTTCAACCTCGCTGCCTGCGTCCACGCCATCTACAAAACGGGGGACATGCAACAAACCGTCTGCCCGCACTAACGATGTGATCACCCCCGCCCCGCGTGAGAGCGGTGTTACCAGGGTGCGATCTCCTACCTCGCCAACGGTCACGCGCACAAAGTCATCATCTCCGGCAGGCGAAACCAGCTTACGGGTGAGAATCCCCTTAACCCGGTGATAATGCGGCGCATCACGCCCGGCCCAGCGATACAACAGCGGGCGGATCAACAGCTCGCCGGTCAGCGCCGCCGATACGGGATACCCCGGCACACCGATCACCGGCACGTCATTCACTATCCCGATAATCACCGGGTGGCCCGGACGCACTGCTACTCCATGCACCAGCAATCGGCCCGCCGCCTGCACCGCCCGCGCGGTGAAATCTTTGGCCCCGGCAGATGATCCGGCCAGGACCAACACCAGATCATGATCCGCTGTCGCTGCGGTTACAGCAGCCCGGATGGCGGCAGGATCGTCAGGAACAGCGGGCCAGCGCGTGAATACGCCGCCCGCTTCGCGCACCTGTGCGCCCAACACAATGCTGTTATATTCGATCACCTGGCCCGGCTGCGGCGCTGTACCGGGGGAAATTAGTTCCGATCCGGTGGGCAAAATGGCGACACGCGGACGACGGCGCACCACCAGCCCGGTATGACCACACCCAGCCGCCGCCCCAAGATCATAAGGCCGCAGCAGATGGTTGGCGGGCAGCACCAATTCGGTTGCCACCATGTCTTCACCCATCATGCGGATATGCTGCCAGGGAACTACCGGGGCGCGAATTTCGATCAGCCCATCCCCTACCGGCTGAGTCTGTTCGATCATGATCACGGCGTTATAGTCTAGCGGCAGCGCCGCGCCGGTATTCACCGGAAACGCCTGATCAGGGACTATCAAGCGAATTGCGCGTGTTTCCGTCGCGCCGAGTGTGTCCACCGCCCGCACAGCATAACCATCCATCGCAGAGGCGTGATAATGCGGCGAACTGACTTTTGCCCAAACCGGTTCCGCTGTCACTCGCCCTAACGCATCGTCTAACTCTACTCGTTCGCCCGGCAGCGCCGATGCTTTGCCGCACGCTTCGAGTGCAGCTAGCAGCCGCGCCCGCGCTTCGTCCAGCGGAATGTCTTCAAGATATATATCGCGGCCCTCGGCCATCATATCTTTCCCCTTAGAATAACAGGACTTCGGCCCAGGTTCCCTCTTGCAAGCCGGTAACATTCAACGGCACTTTTAGCAAGCCGTCCACGCCGACCAATGTAAAAATCAGATTGCTTTTGCCAAAAGCTGGTTCGGCCCACTGCTCACCGTCACGCTCCAACAGCCGCACCGGGACATAATCCTCACGTCCAGCGACTGAGGGGACATTCGCCGCCGCCCGCGCTTTGACTCGCACCATACGCGGCTGATCGGCCCCCATTAAGCCGGCTATGGCCCGCACGCCGAACAGCATAAACTGTACAAATGATGACACTGGATTCCCCGGCAAGCCAATAACCGGCTTTCCATCGACTACCGCCAGAATGGTTGGTTTGCCGGGACGCACAGCCAGCCCATGCACCAAAACCCCCGGCGATCCGAGTCGGTTGATTGTCTCCGCCGTGGTATCACGAACGCTCACGCTGCTGCCCGCCGTAACGACCAACATATCAGAATAAGGCAGGGCTTTGGACAGCGCTTGATACAGATTTTCCGGTTTGTCAGGGATCAGAAAATGAAACGGGACTTCAGCCTCCGCCAACGTACTCAACATCTGGATCGTGCTGCTGTTGATATCGCGCACCTGACCGGGAATCAACGTGGGAGTGTCGGGTGATACCAGCTCATCCCCAGTGGAAAAGAGGCTGATTCGCGGGCGGCGGGCAACCGGAATATCGTTTACCAGACCCAATGCCAGCAGCGCACCAACATCCTGGGGCAAAACTCGATGCCGGGCGGGGACAATCTGTTCACCGGGCTGCACATCTTCGCCCACCTGGATCACATTTTCGCCTGGAGCCGCCGGTTTGCGCACTTCGATCTCACTGCCGCTAAAAACCTGCGTGTGTTCGATCATCACTACTGCGTCGGCGTTGTCCGGCAGCATCCCTCCCGTATGGATCAGGGCGGCGTCTCCTTTGGCAAGTTCGACGGATGCCGGTTGGCCCATCAAAACTTCACCCACGACGTGCAGATAAGCCGGAAGCGTATCAGATGCGCCGAACGTATCCGCCGCGCGCACGGCATAACCATCAACCGAAGTCCGGCGAAAAGCGGGCAGTGCCGAAGGGCTGGTGATAGCCTGAGCCGTGATTCTTCCTAACGCTTGGGTAGCGCTGACCGTCTCCACCCCCGTTCGATGGCTGACCTGCGGCCACCAACGCAACCACGCTTCATCCGGGGGCAGCATTTGAAAAAATTCAGTCATGATGGATTTTCCCCCAATAAAAACGGCGTTGTCTGCACAACGCCATGCAAGATTTCGGGTTGGCGCAAAAACACCCTACATATAGCCCTAGAGCAGCAGGGCAAAGGATGCCACATTGAGCACGAGCATCACAATAACCCCGGCCAACAACAGCATACTACGAGGTTCAAACCCGCCGCCTTTGGCTTGAATCTCGTCGGGAATGTAACGGAAATAGTCATACTGGCTGGCTCCTGCCGCTGCTGGCTTAGCAGGGGATAAAGCTGGAGTCGCTGTTGAGACCGTCTCAAGATCATCATTCCAGATATTATCAAAACCGACCTTTGAACCAGGTTTTTGATCGTCGTCATCATCAAAACTGAATGACGGTAATTCATCTGACTCAGATGATCCATAGGCCGCCGGGGAAGCTTCTGCTGCCGCCGAAAACGAGGACATTGGCCCGGTATCCTCCTCGTCATAACTGGAGAACGGTCCCTGCGTGACCGACGAGAATGCACGATCACTCGCCCCTGCTGGCGATTTCGTTCCCCAACTGGTCTCAAAAGTGCTGCCGGAGTCCAGATCAGAGGCTGGTTCGTCGGCCATAAACGGCCCGGAGTCCACCATAAAAGAGGTATCACCATACACTGCCGCGCCATCAAACGGATCGTTTGATGGCGTATTGGGCGGTGTTGTACTCGCCGGAGCTGCATTTGACCCGGGGGGATTGCCGCCCAGGTTCAAGTTTTGCACCCATTCGTCATATTCCTGCGCCGAAGGCAGTTCAACCTGGCGGCCACTGCCATGTGCGGCAGGTTTGTCTGAGCGCCCCCAGTCTACACTGCTGGGAATAGCAAAAGGATCAGGTTGTGTCGATGCGGGAGGGGTGGCAGCCCCACCTGTCAGCCAATCCATCGTATCTTCGGCAGGCATTGAGAACTGCGCCGGAAATTCAAAAGCAGAACCGGCGGCGGGCGTTGAAGCCGGTGGCGTACCGAAAATATCTGCGCCCAAACTCATATCATCAGCGCCAATCGGAGCAGAAGCGCCTCTTTTAGGCGGCGTCTGGGTAGGCGGCGGCGCGGCAGGTGTTTCGAAACCTGAGAAGGGTGACGAAAAAGCCGCCGTAGGTGGCTGACCCGGTCGTTTTTGTTTCAAACTTTCCAGGCCCTTCAGCGCCTTTTCACTGGTGGGGTTGATCGCCAACACATTTTCCAGGCAAATTTGCTGCTCATCGACCGTTTCAACCATGCCGCTCAGCAGCAGCCATGCCTGCTCGTGACGTTCATCCTGGTCAACAATCTCCATCAATATGTCGCGCGCTTCTTGTTTGCGCCCGGCCTTAAAGACGGCCACTGCCTGTTTAATCTGCTCATCAAATTGTCCCATGCCGTCACCCTCTTTACAGCACCTTTACCTTAAAAAAATGTGCACCGGATTGTCTCCGATGCACCTATCATACCACAACTCAAGAGCCGGGCTAACCGGCGTTACGTTTAGAACAAACCGACGATCTTTCCATCTTCGTCAATATCAATTTTCATAAAAGCGGGGTTGGTTGGCAAACCGGGCATAGTACTCATCGTACCCAACAATGGATAGACAAAGCCGGCCCCAACGCTCGCCCTTACCTCGCGCACTGGCACAGTAAAGCCTTTCGGCACACCCTTCAGAGCGGGATCATGGCTCAAACTAAGGTGTGTTTTGGCCATGCAGATCGGCAGATTCCCAAAACCGGCAGCTTCATAAGTGGCGATCTGTTTCTCGGCCAACGGTTCGAAAGCAACCCCATCCGCCCCATAAATTTCTTTGGCTATGATTTCGATCTTCTGTTTGAGCGGTAATTCCAGCGGGTAGAGGAATTTAAAATGGCTCGGCTTCTCGCACGCGGCCACGACGGCTTCCGCCAGTTCGCGCGCTCCTTCGCCACCATTCGCCCAATGATCCGACATTACGGCGGCCTCGGCCCCGGCCTGGACCGCGATCCGGCGGACCAGAGCAATCTCAGCGTCTGTATCGGACCAGAAACGGTTCACCGCCACCACTACCGGCACGCCAAATTTGCGCGCGATGCTGATATGATGGACCAGATTGGCGCTGCCTTTCTCTAATAATTCGAGATTCTCCGAGGTGTACGCTGCATCCAACGGCGCGCCGGGCGTTACTTTCGGGCCGCCGCCATGCATCTTAAGGGCGCGAATCGTGGCGACCAACACTACTGTATTGGGAACCAGCCCTGAATAACGGCATTTGATATCGAAGAATTTTTCCATGCCGATATCAGCGCCGAAACCGCTTTCGGTGACTACATAATCGCCCAACCGCAGTGCGATCTGATCGGCCAGGATGCTGCTGTTGCCATGTGCGATATTTGCAAACGGTCCGGCATGGACAAAAGCGGGCTGACCTTCCAGGGTCTGCATCAGGTTGGGCATCAGTGCATCTTTCAGCAGCACCGTCACAGCCCCAGCCACACCTAAATCTTCCAGCGTAACCGGCTTGCCCGATTTGCTAGTCGCTACTATCACTCGCGCCGCACGGGCGCGCAGGTCTTTTAGCCCGGTGGTCAAGGCCAAAATCGCCATCAATTCGCTGGCGACAGAAATATCATAGCCGGTTTTGCGAGGGAAAATCGGGCTGGGCGAACCGTCAGCCAGATCGTCATCATTCATCCCAACTTCTATCTGACGCAGCGACCGATCACACACATCGACCACCCGATTCCAGGTAATCGAGTCGAGATCGATGTCCAGGCGTTTAATGCCGCGCTTGGCAAGCCCATCATCCGTCTGGCGGCTCTCATGATAGAGGCGCGTATCCAGCGCCGCCGCCACCAGATTATGCGCCACCGTGATTGCGTGAATGTCGCCTGTCAGGTGCAAGTTAAAATCTTCCATCGGGATAATCTGGCTGTAACCGCCACCTGCCGCCCCACCCTTGATACCAAAGGTCGGTCCCATACTGGGTTGGCGAATACAACAAACGGCTTTATGCCCCAATTTGCCCAACGCCTGGGTCAACCCAACGGTAGTCGTCGTTTTGCCTTCACCTAACGGTGTCGGTGTGATCGCTGTCACGTCGATATATTGACCCTGCGGGCGACTCTTGAATTTCTCCAAAACCGACAGGTGAACTTTGGCTTTATACGCCCCATAAAGGTCCAGGTCATCCAGGGTTAAACCGAGTTGGGCAGCAATTTCAAGAATAGGGTGAAGTTGGGCGGATTGAGCGATTTCAAGGTCACTCGGTACTTGAGGCATAATATTTTCTCCATAAAAAACATCTTGTAAAAGCATAACTGGCAGTTAACGAACAACAAATACCGCTCATCTGGTTTCCAGAGTCGCGGTGAATAAAATGTATTGGCACCCCGGCGGACTTATTTTTCGAGAATCCCCATATCTATCGCTTCATCGTAGCCCACTTTTTTGCCTTCATCGGACTCTAGTGAAGCAGCAATGTCAGTCAGGTTATCCAGGTCGAATAGACTCTCGGCCATTCCCTCGTCCACCGACTGTCCAAACAGGGCATCGAGGTCCATATCGCCCACAGGTTCCATTAATGGAGAAGCCGGTTGAGGTTTCGGCGTTTCGACCACCGCTTCGGCTTCTACAGTCCTTCTTTTCTTCCGTCGTGCCGGGGAGACTTCTTCAACCTCTGGCGCAGGCGCCGGAGGCATGGCAGCAGGAACGCGCAGAGGTTCGGGCTTTTTGATCAGATACGCGACTTCGCCCATCAGATCAATGATCTGATCCGCCGCGCGCCGTCCAAACAGGTTAACCGCCCCAAAGGGACGGCTCGT
>JACRBK010000366.1 GCA_016234525.1 Chloroflexota bacterium | reverse complement strand
TAGCGGGTCACCGCTTCGAGCGCGGCTTTAGAGGTGCCAACCACAATATATTCAGGCAGAACACGCTGCGATCCTAAACTGGAAATATTGACCACTGAGCCACCGCCCCGCGCGGCCATATGCGGCGCGGCCCGCTGCGCCAAAAACAGCGCCGCGCGTGCATTAATATTAAGCGTCCAATCCCAGCCTTTGACACGCTGCTCCATCACTGGGCGATTGAAACCTGACGCGGCGTTATGCACCAAAATATCCACCCCGCCCAACGTTTGCACCGTCTCGTCTACCAGGCGTTCGACATCCTCAGGATCACCCATATCGGCGCGCACCAGATGAACCCGGTGTCCAAATGCCGCGATCTCCTGGGCGGTTTCTTCGGCAGGTTCGCGGTTGCGGAAATAATTCAGCACCACATCCGCCCCTTCGGAGGCAAACTGCTGGGCGATGGTTTTGCCGATGCCGCGCCCGCTGCCGGTCACGATGGCGATTTTGCCTTCAAAACGTTTGGGCTGATCCATAACAGTTATCCCCCTGGTGAGTCTACAACGGTTGGATTTCGAGCCGGTCCAGCGCCAACCACTGCCGTTCGGTGGTGGCAATCAGTCCGAAGTTAAAACGTCCCTGCGGTGTGACCACCGCATACTGGTTATCGATCCAGGCGATGAATCCCAGCGGGCCGCGCGGCGAATGGGGCGAAACATGCACCTGAGTTCCATCCACGCGGAAGATCACCCGGTTGGTATGCCATTCAAGTTCGTAATCATGCGGCTGAGTGAGGTCCACATCCAGCCGCGCCTCGGAACCACCAATCGCCCGCTGACCGACAGGCCACAGCCAGCGGTAGAGCGCGGGAATCCGCATCAGCAGAAAACCTAGCGGAGCGAGTGGGACCAGCAGCAAAAAACCGATCCTGCCCGCATCAATGGTAGCCGCTTTCCAACCCCAACCGGGAACCCCTTTTGCCAGTGCCATATTATTGGGCGGCGACCCGAAAAAAAACCAGGCCGCACGCGGCAAACGGGGCAGCCCACGCTCACCGGGAACAAACGGCTCGTTCCAAAAACCGAAACCCGCCGTGCCTTTTAACTCCTGAGTCGAGTGAGACGCCCAGGCGCGCACCGTCAGGCGCAGCGGCGGGGACCAGGAAAAAGCGCGTTCCTGATAATCGGTGATTTGAGCATCGCTGTACTGCTGCGCGCTGGCGGGATCGATGGCGCAGGTAAGGGTGTGATCGGCAAACGAAACAACGCCGCTCCCTACTGACCAGGATTTCCAGCGCGGATCACCCAACATTTTAGCCCTTTGCCGACTGTAAATGCTCCCAGACTGTCTTACGGAAAGCAGCGGTCTGTTCACGATGGACCGGGTGTCCACCGTCGAACATCACCAGCCGCCCCTGAGGAATACGCTCGACAAGCTGCCGCCCCAACCGTTCGGGATTCAGTTGATCTTCGCGGCCTAACATCAGCAGCAGCGGACAGGCGATAGTATGCGCTTCGTCCAGGCTGACATTACCGCCGCTGTCAATGATCGCTTTCATCGCGTTGACCCAGCCCAGCACCATCGCGTCGATATATTCAGGGCCGTGCAGATTACGGATGGTTTCGCTCACCCAGGTGGTGGGAAAATAACGCTGCAAGATCGGGCGCAGGTCGGGCGCAAAATAGCCGACAGCTCCCCACGCCGCCACCGAACGCACCAGATCGGGCCGGATGATCGGCAGCAGGACGGCTACTTCGCCGCCGTCGCTGTAACCGACAATATGCGCCTGTTTAACGTGCAACGCATCCAGAAACGCGGCGATGTCTTCCGCGTCCCGGCGGTAAAAATCGCGGCTGTAAACGCGAGGCTTCGGCCCTGATTTGCCATACCCACGCCGGGTGGGGGCGATCACCCGGTAATACGGGCGCAGCCATTCGATTTCGGGCGCGAATTCAAAATCCCACGTCCCTAACCAGCCGTGAATTAACACCACCACCGGCAGATCGCCGCCGGTATCTCCATAATCTATCGTCGCGCCGTTCACTTCAATCATGGGCATACATCGATCCTTATTCGGTGTGATCGCGCTCATCGCGCAAATATTTTGCCAGTTCTGTCCGCAGATCAGTATCGGCTCGGAACAAAACTGCATTAATGCTTAACGCCTGTGCCGCTCGAATGTTGGGCAGCGAGTCGTCAATAAATACGGCTTCGTGAGGAAGCACATGCAATGTTTGTAAGGCCACGCGAAAGGCAGTAGGATCAGGCTTCATCATGCCCATATAGGCCGAAATGAAGCAGTGATCAAACAGGTCTTGCACTCCATACTGCGCCATGCGTGTTTCAAGTTCGATGGACTCATTGCTCAACAGCGCCACCGGATACCCTGCCGTCCGCAGATCGCGAATCAGGTCCACCACGCGATAATTCAGCCGATCCCCGCTGAAATAGTCCCGGCGCAGATCGTCAATATCTTCGCCGCGCATATACAGCAGCTCGGCCACCCCCTTCCAATAAACGCTGGGGGTAATGCGGCCTAGTTGGGCCTGAATCCATATGTCGCTGTGATGTACGGCCCGCTCGACACTGCCCACCGGCAGTCCCAACCGTTCATCCCAGGCATGGCGCGGGCGCGGGTCTTCGGTGCGCACAATCACACCGCCGAAATCAAAGATAAATGCTTTAACAGCAGCCATTTGTATGTTAGAGTCTCAGATAGCCGGTAATTATCCGTCAAGGATAGCGTATCCAGGAGTGTTTGACTAATGGCGTCAGCAGCGCCCCCCCCTACCGATAAACGTCAGACGCAGACGCTCAAAACGCCATCCTTACGATTTTATGAGCGTTGGTGGATTCTTGCCAACGCCATGACCGATGGGCTGGTACAACATATGTGGTGGGCGATTGATCGGTTTGGGCGGCATGGCCCACGCGAGTCAGCCGCGCTGTCCTATTACGCGATCTTCTCGTTGTTTCCCCTGATGCTGCTGCTCATTATCGTGATCGGCACAACGCTCGGCCCCGCCGCTGCTCACGACCAGATCAACAGCGTGCTTCAATTGTTTTTGCCCGCTTCGGCGGCTAATTTTCTGCAAGACAGCATCGCTCAAACGCTGGAACAGCGTGGATCGTTTGGGCTGGTCGCCGGGATCACGCTGCTGTGGTCATCGCTGGGCTTTTTTTCGAACCTGTCCTCGGCGCTCAGCCGCACCTTTAGAGACGAAAAAGGTTATAACACCTGGAGTTCGCGGGTGATGGGTCTGGGTATGATGATCGCATTGGGGCTGCTATTGATCGCATCCCTGGCGACAACCATTGTATTCAATTTGATTGACCTGCTGCTGTTTTATCAGACAACCTCGTGGGTAACCACCGGCGCGCTGATCGTGCCGCTCAGCCTGAGTGTAGCGATCTTCGCCTTCCTCTACCGTTTTATTCCGCGCCGCCAGGTACGCTGGGATGCAATCTGGATGGCAGCGTTTTTGGGCGGCGGGGCGTGGGAAATCGCCAAGCGTGCGTTCGCGTGGTATCTGGATAATTTAGCCTCGTACAGTCTGGTTTATGGCTCTGTAGCGACGATGATTGTGTTGATGCTGTGGGTTTATCTCACCGGGATCATTATTCTGCTGGGCGGCGAAATCTGCGTGGGGCTGGATGACTGGATGAGCAAAAGGTCGGTAGAGGATTTACGTATTTCCTTTACCGACCTGACAGAACCGATTGAGTAGACAGCGGGCGCAGCAGCGCCGCGCCCCTAC
>JACRBK010000028.1 GCA_016234525.1 Chloroflexota bacterium | reverse complement strand
GCGTGGAATTTCGGCTAACCGCTGTGCCATCTGGCTGAGCGGAATATGTCGTGCGCCATTAAGATGGTTGATCTCCAGTTCATACGGTTCGCGGATGTCTAACAGCACCAGCGGTTCACCAGCCGCCAGCCGGGCATTGATCTCGTGGGCGGACTGGTCATTATAAAGCGGTTCGTCGGTCGGTTGAAGCTGATTCTGGCGGCTGGCTTGGTCGTCCTGGCTGTGATCGTGTCCGGGCATTCCGCAAAACTCCTCGTAGTCAATGAGCTGCGTGATGGTTGGATGAGGGCCGCAGACTGGGCAGTTGGCTCGCTTGGGCAGTTTGATCATCTCGAAACTCAGATCAAGTGCATCATACAGCAGCAGCCGGCCTACCAACGGTTCCCCGATCCCCAGCAGCAGTTTAATGACCTCTGTCGCCTGGATAGTCCCAATAGTGCCGGGCAGGATGCCGAATACACCTGCTTCGGCACAGCTTGGAACCAGGTGCGGCGGGGGAGGGACAGGCAGCAGGCAGCGGTAACAGGGACCGTCTTTCAACCCAAAAACGCTCACCTGCCCTTCAAACCGGTAGATGCTACCGTAGACTAGCGGTTTGCCAAGCATAACTGCTGCGTCATTCAGCAGATAACGGCTGGGGAAATTATCGGTCCCGTCGACGATTAGATCATAAGAGCGCAGAATATCCAACGCATTGGTGCGATTAAGTGGGACATGGTGGGTTTCGAGTGTGATATGTGGGTTTATTCCGCGCAGACGCATCTCCGCCGAATCGACTTTGCGCATTCCCAGGGTACTCTCGCTGTGGACAATTTGGCGCTGCAAATTACTGACATCCACCGTGTCAAAGTCCACCAATCCCAGCCGTCCGATTCCGGCGGCAGCCAGGTACATCGAAACCGGACTACCTAATCCCCCGGTTCCGACAATGATTACACTGGCTTGTTTGAGGCGGACTTGCCCCTGTTGGCCGACCTGCGGCAGCATGATATGGCGGCTGTAGCGCGTCAATTCTTCTGGGGAAAAAAGCGACGTGGTCATATCTGTTTTCTCGCGTTTCCTACCTTGTTAAACACAACCGCACCATAAAAACAGGGTGCGGAGTGATTTTGGGCGAAAATATCAGACTAAATTATCCGCCAGTGGCACCAAAGGTCCGACCTGCGCCGAAGATGCGCCCGCTCAGTTTAAACCCGGCCTCTTCAAGACGATCGGTAAAGCTGGGCCTGAATCCGGTGGGATTCAGCGTGCCGCCGCCAGCGTGGCTGGGTCCGCTGCCTTTATGTTCGGGCGTTTGGTAGACAAAAATGTCTTGCAGTGTCACCTGCTCACCTTCCATACCTTGTAGTTCGGTGATCTGGGTGACTTTGCGGCTGCCATCTTTCAAGCGCGCTTGCTGGACTATCAGATTTACGGCGCTGGCGATCTGCCGCCGGATGATTGTTACCGGCAGATCCATGCCAGCCATCAAAGCCAGGGTTTCAAGACGGCCTATGGCGTCGCGCGGGCTGTTGGAGTGGACCGTTGTCAGCGATCCATCATGGCCGGTGTTCATCGCTTGCAGCATATCCAACGCCTCACCCGAACGGCATTCACCGACCACAATCCGGTCTGGGCGCATACGCAAGCTGCCTTTTACCAGATCGCGGATTCCCAGTTGGCCTTCGTTGGTTCCGGGCAGCGGCGGGCAAGTTTCCAGCCGGACAACATGTTTTTGGTGAAGCTGTAATTCTGCCGAGTCTTCGATGGTCAAAATACGTTCGTCTTCAGGGATAAACGAGGAAAGCACATTGAGCAGGGTGGTTTTGCCAGACCCTGTGCCACCCGATACCACGATATTGAGACGGGCGACTACGCACGCCTGCAAGAATTCGGCGACTTCTTCAGTAAACGATCCCCATTCAATCAGGTTCTGGACCGTCAGCCGTTTGTCAGGGAATTTACGAATAGTCATGGTCGCGCCGTTTAATGCCGAGGGCGGTATGATGAGATGCACACGCGAGCCATCGGGCAAGCGGGCATCAACCATCGGGTTTTTGCGGCTGAGATCACGCTGCATGGGCCGGACGATTCGCTGCGCCGTCCACAAAATATGTTCTTCGTCATCAAAGACATATTCAGTTTCGATCAGTTTGCCTTTAGACTCGGCAAAAACTGTCTCAGGACCATTGACCATAATCTCGGTATAACTTTTGTGGCGAACCAGTGGTTCGATAGCACCAAATCCTAACAGATCAAAGATCAAAACTTGTTCTAACTCGGCCAGTTCTTCTGGTGTTAGCTGAATGCGGGCGCGCTCAAGCACGACCTTCAGCCGGTCTCGCACGATCTGTTGGTGTTCAGGGTTGATTGAGTCCAGCAAATCGAGTTCATCTGGGGTCGCTAACAGTTTGGGACGTAATTGTTTGCGCAGTGTAGCGACACGGGGCGAGGTTCGTTTTTTCTGGATGGGTACATTCAAATCCTGCAAAGTGAGGGCAGGGGCCGCTGAGGTAGCCGGTGCTGCCGCTGTTGGGCTGGCGGGAGTTTGTTCAGGTCGGGCTGGTTCTGGTGTTCCGCGATTCAGGCGTGATAGTCGTGACCCCATGCTGTCTTCCCCATTAAAATCATCAAATAGCGATTTGGTTGTATCAAGATAGCGATAATATTCCGTATGGTTTTAGTTTAGCATTGATTTTAGGTTAAACACAAGCGGCTGATCGTGGGTTTTTAAAAAAAATCATTGACGGATAATGAAAACGTGGTATACTAATATTTTCTTGTACCTCATGCCTTTATGTCTGGACATGCTCTTACCTCGTCTTCAGTTTATAACAGCGGGTGAAACACCGGGTATGTTCGCCTGCCCCCACGTCGTTCTGCGGCTTTTTATGGCAATGTATTGATTCACACAAGTGATCGTGAGGAGTGATAAATGCAGCGGCGGCTTGATGAAAAGAACTATGCACGCACCCTCGATGTGCAGGACCTCCGTTCACTCATTGAAATCCAGATTGAGTCGTTTGATCGATTCAAACTGGACGGTCTGAACGAACTGTTTGATGAAGTCAGCCCGATTGAGAGTTTCAACGGCAATCTGAAACTCTACTTCCCTGGCAGTACCAGAGAGGCGGCGGAATTTGGTCTCAAGTACTGGTTCGAAGAACCTAAGTACCCAGAGAAAATCTGCCTCGAACGCGATATTACCTTCGCGGCGCCTCTGTATGTGAAGGTGGCGCTGGTTAATCGCACCGCCGGGGATGAAGTGGTTATCTCAGACATCTTTATGGGTGATTTCCCCCTGATGACTGAGAAGGGGACTTTTATCATCAATGGGACTGAACGCGTCGTCGTCAGCCAGCTTATTCGATCCCCCGGCGTCTATTTTGCTGCCGAAGAGGATCGCACCACCGGGCGGCGGTTATCCACCGCGAAACTGATTCCAGATCGCGGCGCGTGGATGGAATTTGAAACGCGCAAAAGCGACTATATCGCCATTAAGTTTAATCGTAAACGTACTATTCCCGTCACTATTCTGCTGCGGGCGTTAGCCGCCGTGCGCGACGGTTTCGACGAGCATTCTCCGATCAAAGAAGGGTCGGACGAAGAACTGCTCGAACTCTATAAGGAAGTAGATAACAACCCGGAACACCAGTATATCCAGGGGACACTTCGTATGGAGCCGCACTGGGATGTGCGGAATGGGATGTCGTTGGCCGAAGCGGCGCTGTTGGAATTCTATAAACGGATGCGCCCCGGTGACCCGCCTACCCTCGAAAATGCTCGCGAATACCTGGAAAGCCAGTTGTTTGACCAGCGCCGGTATGACTTGGAACGTGTAGGCCGGTACAAACTGAACCAGCGGCTGCGGATGGATGACATTGTTTCGCGCAGCCATCGCACGGTCACCAAGTATGATCTAGTGAAACTGGTCGAGCGTATGATTCTGATCAATAACGGTCTCGAAAAAGAGGACGATATTGATCACCTGGGCAACCGCCGTGTTAAAACGGTGGGTGAACTGATCCAGAACTCGCTGCGCGTCGGGCTGCGCCGTATGGAGCGTGTCGTCCGTGAGCGCATGTCGATTCGTGAGTCGGATAATCTGTCGCCTATGACGCTGATCAACATCCGGCCTGTAGTGGCGGCGATTCGTGAATTCTTTGGTTCCAGCCAACTCTCGCAGTTCATGGAACAGACGAACCCGCTGGCCGAACTGACTCACAAACGTACCCTGTCGGCGCTTGGTCCGGGTGGTCTGCGGCGTGAGCGCGCCGGTTTTGATGTGCGCGACGTGCATCACAGCCATTATGGCCGCATCTGCCCCATTGAAACCCCTGAAGGCCCGAATATTGGCTTGATCGGTCGTCTGGCGAGTTACGGGCGTGTCAATGAGTATGGGTTCATCGAAACCCCCTACCGGCGTGTCTATCGCGAACTGTCACCCACCGATCCTCGCATCAAGAATCGCATTCTGCGTGAAGATGTCGAAGATACGAAAAGCGGCGAAACTATCGCTGCAAATGTGGTGATTGACGAAAAGTTGTTGGCGCGTCTGGTAAAATTGGGCCTGACATCAGTGCCGATCAGACCGTTTGTGAGCGAGGAAACGTATTATCTTTCCGCTGACGAAGAAGATCGGTTTACCATTGCGCAGGCGAATGCTGTATTAGACTCGCAGGGGCAGTTTAGTAACGAGCGTGTTTCGGCGCGTCATATGCAGCGTTTCTTGGTGGCTCACCGCGACCGGATCGAATATATCGATGTCGCGCCGCGTCAGATTGTTGGTATCTCGGCAGCGTTGATTCCCTTCCTCGAACACGATGATGCGAACCGCGCCTTGATGGGGTCCAACATGCAGCGCCAGGCAGTTCCCCTGCTCCGGCCTGATATTCCGATTGTCAGCACCGGGGTAGAAGACAAAGCCGCTTACGACTCCGGTCAGGTGTTGGTGGCTGACGACGGTGGCGAAGTCTTGTCGGTGACAGGCGATCAGATCATTGTGCGTAATGAAAAAGGCGAGCGGACTTATCGCCTGCGCAAATACAATCGTTCGAACCAATCGACCTGCATCGATCAGCGCCCGGTGGTTCGTAAGGGCCAGATGATCAGCAAGGGTGATGTGATCGCCGACAGTTCCTCAACTCAGTATGGGCTGTTGGCGCTGGGGCATGACGTGTTGTGCGCGTTCCTTTCGTGGGAAGGCGGCAACTATGAAGATGCCCTTCTGATCAGCGAAATTCTGCTGCGCGAGGATAAGTTCACCTCAATCCATATTGAAAAACACGAGGTCGAGGCGCGTGATACCAAACTCGGCCCCGAAGAAATCACCTACGATATTCCGAACGTAGGCGAAGATGCGCTCAAAGACCTGGATGAGCAGGGTATCATTCGTATCGGCGCCGAAGTCGGCCCGAACGATATTCTGGTGGGCAAGATCACCCCGAAGGGTGAAAAAGAACTCAGCCCCGAAGAAAAACTGCTGCGGGCAATCTTCGGTGAAAAAGCGCGTGAAGTGAAGGACTCGTCTCTGCGCCTGCCGCATGGCGAGAAGGGCAAAGTCGTCGATGTCAAAATCTTCACCCGCGAAGAACACCGCGATCTCCCCGCCGGGGTAGATCAGATGGTGCGTGTGAGTGTCGCGCAGAAGCGTAAGCTCACCCAGGGCGATAAAATGGCCGGGCGGCACGGCAATAAAGGTGTGATCTCCAAAGTCGTCCCCGTGGAAGATATGCCTTTCCTCGGTGATGGTACACCAATTGACATTATCCTGAATCCGCTGGGTGTGCCGGGCCGTATGAATATCGGTCAGGTACTTGAAACCCATCTTGGTTGGGCAGCGGATCGCTTGGGCTTCCGTGCAGTATCGCCCGTCTTTGACGGCGCGGACGAAGCGGAGATCGAGGCCGAATTGGGCCGCTCCTGGATGATTGACCGGGCCTGGCATGAGATTTCGGATCGCGCCTGGGCATGGGTCAAAGAAGAAGGTTACGACACCGAATATCTTGAGGACGATGAAGAAGTTCGGCGGTTGTATATCGACCAGTGGCTCGCTCAACAGGGCGGCTATGATATGGAACGCCTGGCGTTGGAATATGTGTATGCACGCCGGGCCGTGCTGCGTGAATGGCTGCGCGAAAAAGGGTATGACCCGGCTGAAATGCTGATTTTCGGTGAAACCGGGATTGACATTGCGGACCGTTTGCGCCGCGATGCGAATGCACGCCGGGCGACTCTGCTCATGTGGATGGAGTCGGTAACGGGTGAGGCTCCGCCTGATGGGCTGGATGAACCAGAGCTTCGCGAAAAAGCGCGCCGTGTCTCGCTGAAATCGAACAAGCCAGTTCCGATTTTCGGCAAACAGGAGTTATTCGACGGCAAGACGGGCGAAATCTTTGACCAGCCGGTGACGGTGGGCATTATCCATATGCTCAAGCTGGCGCATCTGGTCGAAGATAAAGTCCATGCCCGGTCGACTGGTCCATACAGCCTGGTGACTCAACAGCCGCTGGGTGGTAAGGCTCAGTTTGGTGGTCAGCGTTTTGGGGAAATGGAAGTATGGGCGCTTGAAGCCTACGGCGCGGCCCATACGCTGCAAGAAATGTTGACAGTCAAATCGGACGATGTGCAGGGCCGTGTGAAGACCTACGAGGCGATTGTTAAGGGTGAGCCAATCGAGGAGCCGGGTGTTCCTGCCAGCTTCCGCGTATTGGTCAAAGAACTGCAAAGCCTGGGTCTGGCCGTTGAAGCCATTACCGACGGTGGCGAAGTGATCAAGTTCGGCAAAGACGAGGATAAGTCGCGCCAACCGAAGATGCCGATGGGCCTGTTGGGTCTGGCGGGCGGCGGTTCGTAAATCGACGTATCTTAACCGTCTGTACTGTGAGCTTCAGGGCCAGCAAATATCCGGTTTGCTGGCCCTGTTTGTTTAAATAAACTCAACCGTATTTTTGCATATCGGGTATGAACGATCTAAACTCTACGATTATTCTGTCATGGTTCATTAACGATTGCGAGTGTTCTATGTCTGACGCCACCACCACCTGCCCTCATTGTGGAAAAACAGTTTCCAGCCCTGATAAGCTCGGCTCACATCTCATGCGCGAATGCCCGGCTCTGGTGTCGATCACCAATCCGAAGAGTACAGGCACTAATTCCTCTGTGCCTTCTGACGAACGTTAACAGCGGGCTTGTTCTTCTGGGGAAATCAAAAACGGCGTATCAGCGCCGTTTTTGTGTTTTAAGGTGTTTTGCGCGGGCTGATTGTGGGGTTATCGTTTGGTGTGCGTCAGGCGGGCGCGTTGTACGGCTGGGAGTGCGGTTGTACAATCAATAATATTATCGGTTATAACTTTAACAGGAAAGGGGGAGGGCGCGTGACTTTGCCGTCGATGTATGGAGCGGCATAGAGCGCCGAATCTCATGAAACTTCAACGATCGGCTTTGTTCCGCGTGGCACTAGTGTTAGCGGTCTTGTTCTTTGCTGGAACGGCGTGCAGTTTGAGCCGAGGCGGTGACGACGATAAGGAGTCGGGACCAACCGCGCCGCCTACGATTACGGCACCAGCCAGCCGGACCCCATTTGCTACGTTTACGCCATTTGCCAGCCTCACGCCCGGTCAGGGTTTTCCGGCGGTGGCGACGGCTACACGTATTGCGTTTGTTCCTACAGCGGTTTTTGTGCCGACCTGGACGCCTATTTCCACGATCTATCCCTATGTTGTGCAGATTTCATACCCGCTGGATGGCAGCCAGGTAGCGGGTTATATCAGTGTGATCGGCAGCGCCAGTCATCCGCGTTTCTTGCAGTATGCGTTGGAATGGGCGCCTGATCCCAATCCCAATAACCTGTGGTATCCCATGTCTGCCCCATCTCGGACGCCGGTTCTCTATGGCAGTTTAGGGGCCTGGAATACTACCACCGTTGCTGATGGGTTGTACCAGGTCCGGCTGCATGTCTGGCTGGCCGATGGGACAGAAACCTATGACTGGGTGAACGGTCTGCGCGTTTCAAATCGGCAGCCAACCGCTGTTCCAACTCTGACACCTTCGCCCAAGCCTAACCAGCCGCCAACGATTAATCCAATTGTCGGCCAAAAGGTGACCGCCGGGCAGACCTTAGCCATTGCAGTGGTGACGGCTGATCCTGATAAGGATCAGGTAAACCTGTTTGTCGCGTCAAGTAACACATCAGTGGCGACGGTTCAGGTTACTTCAGTGAATCAAATTACCGTGACCGGGATCACGGCGGGCGCTGCGACGATCACCGTAACGGCGAACGATAATCGCGGCGGGCTGGCGAATACTGCTTTTGCGCTCACCGTGGAGGGACAGAATCACGCCCCGGCGATGAATACTATCGGCGCACAATCTGTTAATGTGGGCGCGACGCTCGATGTTCCGGTGTCCGCTTCGGATTCCGACGGGGATACCCTGACGGTGACAGCCGAGTCGAGCAATACAGCTCTGGTAACGGTGGCTGTACCCAACAATACCACTGTCCGGTTGACCGGCGTGGCAGCGGGAACTGCCAATGTCACCGTTTCTGTCAGCGATAGTAAGGGCGGTATTGTAAAATCCACCTTCCAGACGACGATAGGCAACCCCAACCAGCCGCCTGCTATCGTGATGATCTCGCCGCAAACGATGACCGCAGGCACGACCTTAGATGTGGCTTATTCGGCCTCCGATCCCAATAACGATCCACTGCAACCCTCTGTTGCGTCGGATACGTCGGGTGTAGTGACGGCTGAGATTCCTACTGCCGGGACGATCCGTTTGACCGGGATTGCAGCCGGTACAGCCACCGTCACGCTGACGGTGACAGATGGCGTGAATAACCCTGTACTTGCTTCGTTTGCTGTGACAGTAGCGGCAGGCAATGCGCCGCCATCATTGGGCGCGATTGGTCCTCAGACCATGAATGCTGGGCAGTCATTGGACGTGGCGTACTCGGCTTCCGATCCTGATAGCGATCCGCTGGTCGTGTCGGCGTTGTCGGATAATTCGGGTGTGATCGCGGCCAGTGCTACAACGCCGGGTATCGTCAATCTGGTGGCCGCCGCCGCAGGGACGGCGACGATCACGGTCTCCGTTGAAGATGGGCATAACCCTGCTGTTTCCATCACTTTCACGGTGTCGGCAGCAGCGGTGAATAACAACCCGTCTATCGTGGCAGTGGGTGATCAAACCGTGAATGTGGGCGTGCCAGTGAACGTTCCAGTCTCCGCCTCCGATCCTGACGGGGATACCCTCACATTGATCGCTGTGTCACAGAATCCAGCGGTGGTCACGGCGGTGGCGAACGGTCCCGCTGAGATCATTTTGACGGGGGCGGCCCCTGGTGACACGTCGGTTAGCGTAGAAGCTCAGGATGGCAAAGGCGGTTCAGCCTCGATCAGCTTCCTGGTCACCGTCGTAGGTGTCAATGGTGCGCCGGTGATCCAGCCGGTGGGTGATCAGGCTCTTGGAATCGGCGAACAGATTTCGGTTCCGGTAAGCGTATCTGATCCCGACTCTGATCCACTTACGCTGACGGCGATTGCGCAGGACGGCACGATTGTTTCTGCCGCCGCTGTTGGAACAGATACCGTACAACTTCAGGGTGTGGGCGCAGGCTCAACCAGTGTGCAGTTGACCGCGGATGACGCTAAAGGTGGGGTCACAACGATTTCCTTCAACGTCTCGGTGGCTGCTGCTCCGCCGCCCTTCGATCTGATGGCTTACCCGGTTGTTCCCAATATATCGCCGGAAATGGGTGCGTCGCTGAGCCAGTTATACCAGAGCGGCGTAGTGAATTTCGGTGTTCAGGGCGGGGCGTTTGCTAAAGTCGGTGATGACCCGATGGACAGCACCAACTTTATGGTCCCGTTTGCCGCCGGTCCTTACGATTTGAGCGGGTTCGGTGGACTACAATCGATCATTGACGCCTATCTTGGTACGCAGGTGCGCCCGGCGATTGATCCTACGATCAACAGCTTTAATGTGGATAGTGTCGCGGCGGGCAGTGGTTATGGCATTGATGCCCTGTCCGGCGTAGCTCCGGCTGGTCCGCCGTGCGATGCATTGGGCGGTGGGACGGTCATTTCCTGCGAGTTCCAGACGACCAAGCCCGCGATTGCTCTGATCAGTTTCAGCGCGCCGAACGTGATCTTTATGAATACGGATCAGTTCCGCAGCGAACTGCAATCTCTGGTGGCAAACAGCTTGGGCAACTACGGCGTTATTCCGGTGCTGGCGACTATCCCGGCAGGTGGTGGATATTCGGCGGAACAACTGCTGCCCTATAACCAGGTGATTGTTGAAGTTGCTACCCAATCAGGCACGGCTGGTATCCCGTTGTGGAACCTGTACCGCGCTATGCAAGAACGTAGTATCGGTGATCCGAACAGTGTTGCGCCCGAAGGCCCGGTGAACTTCACGGACGCCGCGTTGAACTATGGAGCTAATCAGCGCAATCTGACGGCGCTCCAGGTGCTTCAGGCGGTCCGCCAGGCAGCCAATATCAACTAATCGTTGGCGGGGTATAACGAACACCCCCGGTGTAAGACTGGCCGGGGGTGTTTTTTGTGAAAGAGAGCAGTACCAAAACTACCGCTGCGGCGGCACAGTCGGGATATGCGGGATGGTATCTTCACTCAGCAGCGAGTTTGAGATAGGCTTCATTTGCTGGGTGACTTCCAGCATGGGATTTTCTTCGGCCCAATGACTCAGCAGCCGCCAATAAGCTGGTCCATCGGTATGATATCGGGGCAAAAACGGCAGCGGGCGGACCTGCAAACCCGACAGATCGGTTTTTCTGCCGTGTGCTGATGTTCGATAATAGTACAACCGGAAGATATGTACCCCATCGGTGACGGCGAAGGCAGGCTCGCGACCCTGGTTGCGCACGTAAGCGCCGGAATTTTGCAGCAGCGCCACATCCAGATAGGCAGCATCCAGCGCCAGGGATTCGGCGGGGAAAACAAAACAAGTAGGTTGATCTTTGTAGGTGAGTTCCAGGCGTGACTTATAAACGGGCAGCACCCGCCCACGTTTGATCAGTGGTAGATATTTGCTTAAAAACGATCCGGCAACCAGGGCGACTTCAGGGGCATCGGGCTTACGCCATTCGCGGGCTTTGTGATAGCCGCTGGCCCCGGTTTCAATAACTTGATAAAGCCGATTTTCGGCCCAAAACAAAGTTCCCTGGGGCAGGCGGGCGGTGTCTATCTCTGGCAGGCTGGTGATGTATTCGGCGGTTTTAGTGTCGATCACACGTCCCCCTTATTTTGATCAAATTACATGGTATTGTATACCATAGTGATAAAACAACACGACAGCATTTTAGTTACGCCAGAATTAAAAAACAATAGAGAATGGTGGGTTGACTTATGAGGGTGAGTGGTATCAATAAGCTGCTGCTGTTGGGATTAAGTCTGATCAGCGTGTTTATACTGACCTCGTGCCGCGATGGGTCTTCCCAATCTGACGACTTCACTATCACGGTGGAGGTAGACGGGGATCGGCTAGTATACCGGTATGATAAGCGGCAATCGGTCGGGCAGTTTTTGCAGGAGATCGGCGTCACGCTCGGTGAATTTGACGAAGTGAATCCGCTGCTGCAAACCCAGGTCCGCGACGGGATGCGGATCACGGTCACGCGGGTGATGCAGTATAACGATTGTTCTGCAACCGAAGTGCTGCCGTTTACCACTGAACGCCAGGCTTATCAGAACCTCCAGCCGGGCGAGACGAGAGTCATTCAGACGGGCGAAAATGGCGAAGTGCAGGTATGTTATCGTATTACCGAAAAAGATGGTATTCAAACCGAACGGGTAGAGATCAGCCGGGTGCCGATCAAAGCGGCGCGTAACGAAATTATCGCGTTCGGCAGCGAACCGATGGGAACATTGATCCCCACCGAAGGGGTCTTGACCTATGTGTCTAGCGGACAGGCATTTGTCATCCAGGGTAATACGGCCAATCTTAACCCGCTGACCGAAAATGGTTTTCTGGATGGCCGGGTGTTTGACCTGTCAGCGGATGGCAAGCAGCTTCTTTATACGCGCCGCACTGCCGACGAAACCGATCCGCAGTTCTCGAATGAACTGTGGGCCGTGCTGGATACCTCAGCCTCGTTTCCGCGCCAGGTACAGTTATTGCCTGAAGATGTACGCACGGCGCAGTGGGTCGCCGGGGATCGTGGCTACATGGTCAGTTATTCGACCGCTAACCCCGATGGCTCAGGCTGGCGCGCCTATAATGATCTGTATCTGATGCAGTTGGACCCGGAGACCGGCGAAGCGCTGCCTGATGAATTTGAAGAACTGATTTCCAGTAACAGCTTGGGTAGTTATGCCTATTGGGGTCGGCGTTTTGTCTGGTCGCCCACTGGTACACAGCTTGCCTGGGCCAACGCTGATAGCATAGGGTTAGTGGACCTGGAAAAAGGGGAATTTATCACCCTGATGAACTTCCGCGAATATGCGCCGCTGCTCGAATTGTATCAAGGAGCGACGGTCTGGATTCCTACGCTTTCCTGGTCCG
>JACRBK010000375.1 GCA_016234525.1 Chloroflexota bacterium | reverse complement strand
GTGATCAGCGCCAACTGGCTTTCAAGCGCGGCAATATTTTTGTGCAAAACGCTGTCCACCAGATCCATTTGGGCATACAGTTTTTGTTTGGCGGGGGGAATCCGCTCAAAAGTAGAGCGCAGATAATCGCGCAGAGAGTTCATGCCGCCGGGATCACCCGACAACGATGCAAACAACCCACCGCCGCCTCTTTCTTTGAGCGCTTGTTTGGCCGACACCATAAAAATTTCAGGGCGGAGGGCCAACAGTTCGTCAAGCTGTTTCTGGACGAATGCCCGCACTTCTTTTTGCTCGCGTTTGTCCAGCAGATCGACCTGATTGATCACCACGATGATTTTTTTGCCATAGTCGCGGGCCAGTTCCAGGTAGAGCCGCTCGGTTTCGGCCAATGCGCGTTTGGCATAGAGCAAAAAGATCACCAGATCGCTGCGGCTGAGAAAGCCTTTAGCGATCTCCTCGTGTTTGCGAAAGACTGATCCGGTTCCGGGCGTATCTACAATCACCACACCAGGGCCACCAGTATTCGGGTGCAGCCACTCGCGCACTACACCCGCCTCACGCCACGCGGCATCCTGGCGGCGCTTGCTGGACCAGCGAATCAGTTCAATCGTATCGGTGGTCGGAGTCACCCCCATCTGCAGCAGATCGTCTCCGATCAGGGCGTTCACAAAGGTAGATTTACCCGCGTTGAATTCGCCCACCACGACCACCAGAAAAAACATATCTTGAAGATCGGCGGCGCTCAACTGCAACCGTTTTTTATCTGCGGCGTTCTGTTCACCAATCTGGCCGATCAATTCGGCCACCTCGTGCAGCAGGCGGACTTCGCGCTCACGAGCATCGGCTATCGGGCCTTGCAGTACGATACTTGTCATGGGACGATCTCACCTTCAACCGGGCGATCAGGCTTCGCTACTTTGACGCGCGCCAGATCGGTTAAGCCCCCTTGAATCCGCACAAAAGTTTGCTGCTCAGCCGTAAGATCGGCGCGCAGTTTTTCAAACAATTCCGTTTGTGATGTAATCATGCGCGCAAAAGGCGCGGTAGTATCGCGGCGAAGCTGCACGCTGTGAACCAACACTTCCCCGGCGGCGCGGCGCAGTTTATCCTGATATTCGTCGCGGCAGTCGCGCAAGCGGCGCTCATAATTCTTGCGCAGGAACCAGCCGCGCAGCGGAACCAGCGCCAACCCAAAGAACACTACGCCGATTCCCACCGCGAATACCAGCGCCAGCCCGCCGACATCTGGAACAGAACCGGAGAGTCCCCCGGCGGCGACGGCCAGCGTCAGGCACAGCGAGAGAATCTCCCACAGGGCCAGGATAATCAACGTATTGCGCAGGGTGCGATCCAGATGTTCGGCCTCAAAGTGTTCGGCTTTGCGCAGAATATCATCTAACGAACTGCTAATCTCGCGCAAAAAGCCGCGCTCGTAACGGGCCGGAGTCTGGATTCTGCCGATAATTTTATTCGACAGGTTCGGCGGCAGCCCTTCAACCGCTTTGCGCGTATAGTCGGCCAGATCGTCCATATCTTGCAGATCGCGCCCTTCCAGACGCGGCCCCAAACCATCGGTGATCTTGGGAATCTGCTGCAAGGTTTCGCGGACCTTGTGCTGCTCGAATGCTGTTTCAGCGCGAGTTCGCCCCTGGAAACGACGTACCAGCCGCCCTATACCCACAATTTCGCCTATACCGCCGAAAAACAGCCCGATCCCCCGCGAAAACTGGAACAGGTCGCCGATCGCGCCGCTGCCGCGTGCAGCCGCTTCGTTCCAGGTCTTTTCGATCTGGGCCAGCGTATCATCAATCGTTTTCTGCTGTTCGCGCCGCGCCTGTTCGATCTGCGACTCGATATTTTCAACCGTTTTACGGTGCTGATCGAGCGCGCCCTGCTGATCCTGGATTAAGCCTAACGCAGCACTGGTAACATTCTGGCAGATATGCACCGGCGTTTCGAGCTTCTGGCGAAAACGTTCGACATCACCCAACGTTTCTTTAACATATGCCTCGATGTCCGCAAAACCACTTTCATCCCAGGCGATCTCGTCACGCGGCTTTTCCTGCTGCGCCGCGAGTGCCTGACGTGCCGATACCAGCCAGACCAGCGGCTCTACACCCAGGTGCAGGCGGCTTTGTTCCAACACAAAATCGCGCACCTGATCGCGTTCGCTTTGATCCAACATATCGATCTGGTTCACCACCACGACGACCCGCTTGCCATAGGCTTTGAGTTCTTGCAGGTTGCCCAGGTTGCTCGCGGTGAAAACCTGAGTAGCGATCATCACCAGCAGCACGACATCAGCGCGGTGCAAAAAACGGCGCGTGATGTCATCGTGCGTGCGAAAGACAGATTCCAGCCCTGGGGTATCCACCAGGCTCAGGTTTTCCAACATCCGGGCGGGGTGAAAAACGGTCTCGACCTCCCCGGCGCGCGTGCGCTGTACATCGGCGCCACGCCGCACAATTACAATGTGATCTGTTGTGGGAATAGGCCCAACATCCAGGACTTGTTCCCCTAACAGGGCGTTGATAATGCTGGATTTGCCCGACCCAAACGGCCCCACCATAACCATCAGGAAAGGGTGATTGGTGTGGAACAGGGCATCGCGCACCTGCTCCATCTGGTCTTCGGGCAAGCCGTCTACCCGGCTCAAAACATCCAGCAGCGCGGTGATCTGTTCGTGTTCCTGACGCCGGATCGCCTCGTACTGGCTGAGCAGTTTTCCCGGCAGCAGTTCAGATTCCAAGTTCCACCACCTGTCCTAATGGATAGAGTAAAACTAACGCATACCCGGCATATAATCACGCAAAATAGAGCCGCCGATAAATTCACGCAGCAGCGAGTTATCCGGCACGACATCGGCATCCATCGTCTTTAACCACCCCAAGATCGAAAGCAGCCGGCGCGCTTCGATATAGTGCGGCTGGCGCGGCTCAATTTGCAGCAGCAGCGGTTCGGCCATAGGCCGCAGCACCGCCAACTCGTACACCAGAGCCGAATTAAACATCACATCGGCGTTTTCCTGGTAGGGGAAAATATTCCGTTTTTCGCCGCGCCGCACACTCTCCCAACGCGAAAGGGTGTCCAGTGCCGAATAACCACGCGATGCCGAATCGCGCACGATCCGGCGGATCAGGCGTACATCCGTCGTCGGCACACGGTTATGACGGTCAGTGTTTAGCTGAGTGAGCGCCGATACATACACGCGAAAAACCTGATCAGTGGGAAGCGTCTGCACGAGCTTAGGGTTCAGACCGTGAATCCCTTCCACAATCAGGATATGATCGGCGCTGAGATGTATCTCTTTGTCTTCTAACGACTGTTTGCCAGTGACAAAATTGAAGTGGGGGATTTTCACCGGCTGGCACGACGTCAGCGCCAACATCTGCTCGTTAAACAGGGACAGATCAACCGCCCCTAACGATTCAAAATCAAACTCGCCATTTTCGTCACGAGGAGTCAGTTCGCGATCTACGAAATAACGATCCATTTCCAGAGTATAGGGTTTCAGCCCGTGCGCCATGATCTGGATCGCCAGCCGTTTCGAAAATGTCGTTTTGCCCGACGACGATGGACCAGCGATCAAGACCAGCCGCAGCCCGTGTTTATGCCGCTGCGAAATCTCAGTAGCGATTTGGGCGATATGCTGTTCGTGCAGCGCCTCGTTCACCAGCACGAGTTCACGCGCCCGGCCATCCCGAATCGCCTGGTTGAGATGCCCCACGTCCTCCACACCCAACAGGCTTAACCATTCTTCGGTGCGCTGAAAAACCTGCATCATCTGAGGCGATTTGACATAAGGTTTGAGCAGGTTAGGGCTTTCGCGGCGCGGATATTGCAGAATAAAGCCGCCTTCTTCGGGCAGAATTTCGAACAAGGGGAGATACCCCGTACTGGGAACCATGTAACCGTAAAAGTAGTCCACTTCGCCGCGCAGCCGGTAGACGGTCAGATAGTCTTTAGTGCGGAACTGCAACAGCCGGACTTTATCTTCATCCCCGCACGCCTGAAACTGTTCGATAGCCTCTTTGAGCGGAATCTGTTCCCGGATGATCGGCTCATTCGCCGCAACCAACTCTAACATGTGGCTCTTGATGGCGGCGAGTTCAGCATCGTTAAAGGCGGGGCGGCCTTTCACCTTACAAAAATAGGCTCCGCTCGGCAGCGCGTAATCCAGCACCACCTGAGTACCGGGGAAAACTTCGGTCACGGCGACCACCAGCAAAAACGCCAGCGAGCGGCGGTAAATGCGCGTCCCGTCCCCGGTATCTGTTCCCACCAGTTTTACGTTGATGTCGCGTGTGACTGGCAGCGTCAGTTCGCGCAGCAGATCATCCACCACTGCCGCTACGGTAGGAGCAGCGTGCGGCGGTTTGCTGCTCTCATACGTCTGGATAAATGTCTCCAGCGAGGTGTCGATTGGCCCCTCAAGAATCGTCCCATCCGCAAAAATAACCTGCACGGAAGTGCGCGGTTGAGCGGGATGAACAGGGTGAACAGGATCAACAGGATCAACAGGGATTGTTTCGGCTATCATGTTTTTTTGCCATCTAACTATTCGGGCGCGGCGGACCTGCGCTCCTAGAAAATCAATTGACGAAAAGCGGTAAACAGGGGGCAGCGCTGCCCCCTGGCATCCTGATCGAATTTTCGCACCGAAGCAGTTAATTTTCCAGCGCGATCACAATACCATTACGCGCTTCGGCCTGTATGGAGAGTTTACCTTCGACCAGCGTCGCCTGTCCCTGCCCAAACACCACTTGCCCCGCTGCCGCTTCAACCGAAAGCTGTACGGCTGCCGGGGTGTGGGAGGTGTTAAAGACCACTACCAGGCGTTTGTTTTCATATACGCGCTCAAAGGCATAAAGTTCCCCTTCTGCCAGGATGGTGCGATACGAACCACGCCGCAGCGCGGGGTGCCACTTACGCAGGCGGATCGCGCCGCGCACATAATCGTGCAGATCGGTGTCCCAGCGCGATTGAACCCAGGGGAACGACGCGCGGCAGCCCGGATCATGCCCACCTGTCACGCCAATTTCGTCACCATAATAAACCGTGGGCGCGCCCGGCATCGTCATCTGAAACAACATTGCCAATTTGAGCGCGGATTTGTCATCTTTGACCATGTTCACAAAACGGGGCGTATCGTGGCTGCTGAGCAGATTCATCTGTGCCTGGGTGATCTGCCAGTCGTACAACGCCAGCATACGCTCGATCTCTTGAGCAAACTTCGGCGCGTCAGTAGGCTTGAGGGGAGGATAGCCGCCACCCGGCTCTAACGGGGAGACAGACTGTGCGCCAAAAAAGGCGATGCAGGCGCGAGTCTGAATATAGTTCATCACCGCGTCAAACTGGTCGCCTTGCAGCCAGGGCTGCGACTCATGCCAGATTTCGCCGACGATATAGGCCTCTGGGTTGACTCCCTTCACCCGGCGGCGGAATTCTTGCCAGAACGCCTCATCTTTGATCTCGAATGGCACATCAAGCCGCCAGCCATCAATGCCAAAATGGAGCCAGCGTTCGGCCACCTCAAAGATAAATTCCCGCACCTGTGGGTTATTGGTGTTCAGCTTAGGCAGCGCGTGCAGCCCGACCCAGGCTTCATAGTTGGGCTTCTCGGCATGATCATAAGCTTGCAGCGGGAACCCTTTGACCGTGAACCAATCCAGATAGGGAGATTGTTCGCCACATTCTAAAATGTGATTGAACTGGAAAAATCCCCGGCTGGCATGATTAAACACCCCGTCTAACACGACGCGAATCCCGCGTGCATGAGCCGCATCCAGCAGTTCACGCAGGGCAGCGTTACCGCCCAGAAGCGGATCAACCTGGTGATAGTCGTGGGTATGGTAACGGTGGTTCGATGCCGACTGGAAAACAGGCGTAAAATAGATCGCCGTGATCCCCAGGTCTTCCAGATAATCCAGGTGTTCAGCCACTCCCAGCAGATCGCCGCCTTTAAAACCATAGACCGTCGGGGGAGTATCCCAGGCTTCCAGGTTCGCCGGTTTGCTTACACGGTTGCTGTAGGCAAAACGATCGGGGAAAATCTGGTAAAAGATCGCGTCTTTCACCCATTCGGGTGTTACTACGGGTGATGTCACTGTCTACCTCGCTTCCGGTCAATATAACAATCCAGGAGTATAACACGCGGCTTGAGGCGATCAAAACCGGCGCTGGCGTTAGAACTCGTTAAAAGTCTTCGGCACTCCTCCATCAATCCTGTTAAATTTTAGCTGGATGACTAGCAAAAGCAGAAAGGAAATTGAGGATGCCTGCTGTCGGAGAAAAAGCGCCTGACTTCGAACTGAAAAATCAAGAGGGCCGCCTGGTCAAATTGAGCGACTTTCGCGGAAAAAAAGTAGTGTTATTCGCCTATCCCAAAGCGGGAACCAGCGGCTGCACGGTCCAGGCGTGCGGTTTCCGCGATTCTTTCCCGCGTATTCAGAGCGGCAATGCCGTTGTGTTGGGACTCAGCCCTGATATGCCAGAAGATTTGTTAGGCTGGAAAAATACCGAAAGCCTGCCCTACGATTTGTTATCTGATCCCGATCATACGGTCTTGGAAGCGTGGGGCGCGTGGGGCGAAAAGTCGATGTATGGCAAAAGCTATATGGGCGTGATTCGTTCGCATTGGGTGATCGATGAAAACGGCGTGGTAGCTGACGAACAGATCAAGGTCTCGCCGGAAAAAAGCGTAGAACTCGCCACCGAATTTATAGCGCGGTAAAAAAAGAGGGGCGCACGCTTACCGCGCCCCTACTCGCTTTCGTTCAAGCTGACGCGGCGTAGACGATGAGAACCGCCAGCCCAGCCGCATACGCCACACCTCTTAAGACCCACTGCGGCATTGGGTTATGATCGACTACATGCATCCCACCTTCGGCGGTTGGATCAGGCTCGACTTGATAGGCTGGCCCGATCAACGCCGCCAGGATCAGCCCACCCACCAGCCCACCGATATGCGCCGCTTGATCCAGCCGGAAACCGCTCCGCGCTGGCAGCAGTCCCAACGACAGGTTTAAGACCAGCAGCATCACCAACTGGTTAAGGTAACGCCGCCCGCCTGCGCCATGCAAACGGCGGTGTTGGTAAAAGTACATCGTCGCCGCCCCGATGAGCGCGAAGATCGCCCCGGATGCGCCAATCGACGGATTAGGCGTAAAGATAAAACTTGCCAGCGATCCCGACAGCCCACCTAAAAGGTAGATCACAGCAAATCGCTCGATGCCAAACAACGACTCGACATCTCGCCCCAAGATATACAGTGAATAGGCATTCATCAACAGGTGGGGCAGGTTGAGATGCAGAAACATCGACGTGAACAGCCGGTAATATTCGCCCTCTTTGATCAGTTCGTTGATCTTGGCCCAGTCCATAAAAAATTGGAGCTGATGATCGGCGGACAGGCTGAAAAAGTACATAAAGATCAGAACATTCACGCCTAACAGAACAAAAGTCAGGCGCGGTTCAGCCAACATCAAACCGACAAACAGCGGCTTATTTTCTGGCTCAGGCGCAGTGCCGTCTGGAGACAAAGAAGGATTTTGATCGGACATGAAGTCAGCGCCGCCTTATCAGGTTATTTCTTCAAACGCGGGTCAAGGACATCGCGCAGACCATCACCAAATAGATTAAAACCCAAAACGATCAAGATGATCGTCACGCCAGGGAATAACATTACCCACCATTTGCCCGACGCCAAAGACTGCTGGCTGTCAGCCAGCATTTTGCCCAGTTCGGGGAATGGCGGCTGCTGGCCCAGTCCCAAAAAGCCCAGCGCGGCAGTTTCGATCACAGCGGTTCCCAGGCCCAGAGTGGACTGTACGATCAGGGGAGCCAAACTGTTAGGCAGCACATGGCGGAAGACGATCCCGCCGGAGCGCGTGCCAACGCTGCGCGCCGCTGTGACATATTCTGTGTTGCGGATCGAAATCGCCATCGACCGCGCCAGTCGCGCAAATACTGGAATCTGCGTGATAGCCACCGCGATCATGCCGTTGCGCAAACTTGGCCCCGACACAGTCACAATGGCTACTGCCAGCAGCAGGGAAGGGAAAGAGAGGATCACATCCATCAGGCGCATAAAGATACTATCCACCCAGCCGCCGAGATAACCAGCAACCAGGCCGATAGTCGCGCCAATGGAGACTGAAAGCGCCACTGAAACT
>JACRBK010000364.1 GCA_016234525.1 Chloroflexota bacterium | reverse complement strand
GTTGCCCAGCAGGGCTAACCCGGTCGCCAGACAGCTTGCCGACAGCAGCAGGCCGATTCCTAACCGCATGACCAACTGCCCGGCAAAAAAGCTGGAGAGAAAATAGCCGGTGAACCCGGTAATAAAGATCAGGCTGAAGACATCGGTCCCGATGCCAAAATCAGCGCGGACATGCGGATTCGCAATATCCATCAGGCCGTCGGGTGATCCCAGGCTGATGAACGCGATAAATGTGATCGTGATCAAAAACAACGCGGCACGACGAGAAGCGGACACGAAACCTCTTTTCTGCGGAAAGACACGATCCACAAGTTTAACGCGCCAATGCTGGAACAACCAGGGCGAATCCGCGAGGGTACTGATATCAAACGAGTTTTGGCAGCGGCGACGATGGAAGGGTATCGCCGCTGCTGGTCCATGACGGCTTACTTCTGAGCGGCCTCACGAATCCAGATGTTAATTTCGTGGATGGATGTCGCAGACTGGATACGGATCGAACGGATGAGGCCATCACGATCAATCATCAGCGTGGTAGGGTAGCCCCATATCCCATAGCGGGCATTGACATCGCCGCTGGCATCATGCACCACCGGAAAAGTGTAGTCGTGCTCGTCAATCCAGGCCTGAAGGTCGGTTAAGGAGTCGCCAAAATCAACCGCGAGGATCACCACATCATCGCGTGTTTCGTGGGCTTCCTGCAAATAGGGCATTTCATCAACACACGCGCCGCACCACACACCCCAGAAGTTGAGCAGCACCACCTTGCCGCGATAATCGGAGAGCGACACTTCTTCGCCTGAGATCAGAGGCAGCGTGAAGTCAGGCGCGCGCAGGCCGACCTGTGTCCCTACGACCATTTCTTCGCCGGGGGTGGGCGGGATCACTTCCAGCGAGGCCAACAGGCGTTCGGCGATGGGCGCATAGTCACTCTGCCAGCGTTCTTCCGGCCCGGCGATCAGGATCGAATAGAGGTGATAGCTGGAATTGATCACGGTGAACGTTCCCTGATTGTGTCCCCGATAGAGGCTGTTGACGTGGGCTGTCAGGGCAGGCGCACCATTCACAGTGAGGGCGATGGGTTCCAGGTCTCTAAATTGGTGGTTGGCCGTCGCCAGTTTCACGAAGGCATTAGACAGGCCGGTATCGTCTACCAGGACATCCGCTGAGCCGAACACCGCATCGTAGGGGTGAATCCCGATCTGGATATACAGGCCCGGCAGGTCCAACGATGGGGTGCTGCTTCCGTTCTGGCGCAAATAGATCGTTTGCAGCGTCTCCCCTGCCATTTCGGGCAGAATGGCATAATAAATTTCCCGGCTGGCGCTGTCAAGCGTGATGTAACCGGGACCCATCGGCCTGCCCCAACTCCACTGCATGACCAACCAACCGGGATCGACGCCGAGCGAAAAAGCGCCCTCGTTGATCTCCAGCGGCGGGCGCTCGGTGATGGGCGGCGTGTTATACAGGCGGAAGGTAGCCGCCATCGCCGCTAGCCTATCCAGGTCCGGCCCGGTATAGGTGATGGTATAAAACAGCCGGTCTGCCAGAATAACCGTTTGATGGACCTTGCTTTCAAAAACCAGCGAGTCTCCAAAATCGCTGATCCAGTACCCCAGCATTTCCGGGTGAAAGATCGGGGTTTGCGCCGCCAGATAGCCGTCAATCTCCACAAATTCCGGGTAGGTGTTGGGCTGCTGAACCTCAAAATAGAGCTTCAACAGGTCCCGGTCAGTTTTGCCGTCAATCTCATAATGCGTCATGTCGGAGGTCATATAATTTCGGTAGGCATCGAGCGGCGTGACCGTGACTCCGATCAGCGGACCATGCACGATCACCTGATCGTCCGACATTTCGACGGCGGCGGCGCTGTCCGCTGCCAGGATAGTCTCGCCCACAAAATACTGATTTTTGACTATCGGCGGCAGCCCGCTGGTGATCCAGTCTGCCGGGATATTCAGGCTGAAACGCCCCGATTCGGCATATACAGTGGTGGTCGCTGCGCTCACAGGGGAAACGGGGAGGGTGGATCCCACCAACAAAAAGATCGTCATGAGTGTGAAAAATTTAGTTCTCATTTCTCTCCTCCAATGCTGACCTACTATTTCATATTACAATGTTATCTTTTGAGGAAAAACGGCGATTTACCTACGCTGGGCTGAGGGATTGATGAATAAGTTTGGCGAGCATATGATTAATGCTGCCGTGTTGTTCCGCGAACCATTGGCTTACCCTCCCGATTTTTCCTATGATCCTAATTATCAGAACTGTTAAGGAGGCACAGGTATGGCTAGGCGCGAACGGTTTCAAACACGGCGTTGGATAACGCTGTTGGTCTTGTTGATAATGATCCTGGCAAGTTATGGTGGGCAAGCACGGCAGGCAGCGGCCCAAGATGATCCGGTGGCGTCGCTGCTGGTGACGTTGGAGAGCGCCACCATTACCACTGTCGACGGCGAATCCACTGAATACCCGCTCGATGAAGTGGCGGTGGTGGGCGTGGGCGATGAGATCGCTGTGTCGGCCAATGGCGAAGCGATCCTGACCTTTTTCGAAGGTGTTGAAACGCGGTTGGCCGCCGGGACAACGGTCAAAGTGACCGAGTTTGAAACTACCGATACCGCGTCGCAGATCGGCTTGAGTGTGGTGGTGGGCCAGACCATGAGCAGTGTCGAGCAGATGAGCGACGCCGAGTCGCGCTTTGAGATCAGCACCCCCGTTGCCACGATCAGTGTACGCGGCACGTTTTTTCTAGTCTTTGTGCGCCCAACGGAGCTGACCCAGGTGGTCACGCTGGATGGTATCGTCGCCGTTAATTCTGAAGGGCTGGAAGCCGAAGTCCCTCCCGGTTATGGCGTGAGAGTGGACGCCGATAAAACGCTCGGTGGGGTGAATCCCTGGGGACTCGCGATGCTGAGTATCACGGCTCCCGCCGGGGATGTGGATGATCTGCCTGTTCTGATGCAAAATCAGGCGAACGGCCAGTTGTTCCACTACCGCGCGTCGGATGTGTTGGCCGCGCCGTTAGGCCGTTTTGATGTGATTGTGCAAAGCCCCGGCCCGTACAAGACCGAAGTCGTCTTTGGTGAAGATTATATGGCCGAGGATGTGATCGAACTGACTGCCGATCTGAGCACGGTCATGATCGAACTGGTGGATGAAGCGGGCAATATGATCGCCGATGCGGGCAACCTGATCGTGCATCTCAAACAGGGCGATCTGGAAGGCGAAACCGTCGTCGCGCCCGGTGATCCGATTATCGTGGGGCCGGGCGAATGGGAAGTGGAGATCGCGCTCGAATCTGATCCCGAAAACATTCTGTCGGTGAACCTGACGATGGGCGAGGGCGAAGCCCTCACCGCGCAGGTGGACGTGAGCGAGTTCGAGGC
>JACRBK010000368.1 GCA_016234525.1 Chloroflexota bacterium | reverse complement strand
TCTTAAGCCCGTTCGACAGTCTGTTTTGGGCCAGGGATCGGGATCAGCAGTTGTGGGGCTTTGAGCAAACCCTCGAGGCCTATAAACCTGCGCCGCAGCGCATTTGGGGCTATTTCTGCCTGCCGATCTTGCATCATGACCGCCTGGTGGGGCGCTTTGATCCCAAGTTAGAGCGCAAGACCGGCACCCTGCGCCTGAAATCGCTGCTTCTGGAACCGGGGATCGATCCCGCCGAGGACCTGATCGCGGATGTCGCCGCCGCCCTGCGTGATTTTATGGAGTGGCACGGCGCGCACGATCTGATCATCGAAAAAAGCAGCCCGCCGGAGTTTGGCGAGCGGCTGATGCAATCCATGGGGCAGGTGAGTCCGGCGGTCGCACTATAAACCCGCATTAGCTCCTCCCCTGTATCCCCTCTCTATCAGCGCAGCGCAATGGGGAGGGGAAAACCGGGCGCAGCAAGCAGCGCCCCTACACAAACATGCTCGGCTGCGGTCCCCTCTCCAACTTAGTTGGAGAGGGGGTGAGGCTGTTTTTCAATTCCATGACCAGATTAAATTCTCAAAGTGCATGAGTGGGCTTGCCTGTTTTTTTCATAGCTGGGCCGCTTGAGCGCCCGGCGCCAGCGGCTTAATTGATACCTATTGGGTACAGCCGCGCCGCGTACTATCTGAGTCACTCGGCCCGGTAGGCCACCACCTGGATATCGGTGCCGAGTTCGCTCTCAGCGATCAGCGCGGGAATGCTGATGCCGAACTGCCTAGCGTCGATAGTGATCTGCGCAGAGAGGGTGAGTTTATCCTCGCCGATCTCAATCTTCGTGGGGATTGTGTAGTTCTGCACGCTGCCATGCAGTTCCATCTGCCCTGCAAGTTCGATAGTTTGGGCGGCTGACTGGTCGCTGATGGGGGCGGTGCTGCGCGC
This sequence comes from Chloroflexota bacterium, assembly GCA_016234525.1. Lineage (GTDB taxonomy): Bacteria > Chloroflexota > Anaerolineae > Aggregatilineales > Aggregatilineaceae > JACRBK01. The sequence goes on along the minus strand of JACRBK010000368.1, from coordinate 2,031 downwards.
GATAAAGATTCCGTTGGGATACTTCTCCACTTCCAAAGCGGCGCGCATGGGCGCGTTAAGTTGGGCGCTGCCGATGTCGAGCGTGCGCGCATCGAAAGTGAGATTGACCACCACGTACCACCCGCCGCCGTCCGGTTCGAGTTCCACCGAGCTTTCGTTTAGTTGATAAAACCCTTCGATCTCACCAAAGCGGGAGTCGATGATGATTTTGAGCTGAGATTCTTCGGGCGCGGTGTGGAAATGCCGGGCGGAGGGGAGCGGCGTCTGGGTTGTCAAGATCGGGGCCTGCGCTTCAATATCGCGGTTGAGCCACCAGATCAACACCGCCGCGATCAGGATGAGGGCAGCGCTTCCCACCAGGATCACCCGGCGGGTTTTACGATGAGGAGGGTGGAGAGAATCGGTCATCATGTCCTCACGAATCAATTTTGCGAACGAAAAAGGGTGGGGCTACACCGGGCGCGCGGTGACCACCGGCTGATAGTAGCCGGTATCCTGCGGCATATACCAGCGAATATCCGCAAAACCCGCCTGCTGCAAAATCGCGCTTAGTTCAGAGCGCAGCAGCGCGCGGTAGGTGGTGGAATAGCACGTCGTCTGATAACACGTTTCCGCCTGGCGCAAGATGAACAGGTTGATCGTGTACTGCTGGTCGCCGGCGTGCCAGTCCCACACCTGAAAAACGATGCGCCGTCCTTCTGGCCCTTCAAAAACATCGGGGAGCGTGGCGTGGGGTTTTTCCTGGATGAAATGATCATAATCTCGGATGCTGACCAACAGCAGCCCAGAGGGGCGAACTTTGCTCCGCATCTGGCTTGCCGCCAGCAGCAGATCCTCATCCGTCAGCAGATGGGGCAGGGCGTTGTCACACGACAGCACGACATCAAATGTGCCTTCAACCTGTTCTGACAGGCGGCGTACATCGGCGATGCCGGTGGTGAGATCAACACCATAAGCGGCGGCTTCGTGCGCGGCGCGTTCAACCGCTGCCGGGCTGAGATCGGTGGCGTGGACCCGGTAACCTTTAGCCGCCAACCCAATCGCCTGCGTGCCGATTCCACAGGTGCAGTCTAACACCTCCAACGGTGGATTTCCGGCCTGGGCGCGGATCAGACGATCCAGCACATTCGACTGCCACTGGATCGATTTGGCCCAGTCGGCATAGATCAGGTGATAGTCTTGGGCAAGCTGCTGGTAAAACTGACCGGCATCCTCTGTCATAAATTCCTCCGGGGCTTATTCTGTTTTTTCCGACTTGCGGTAAGGCAGCACCGGCCCCATGTACATCGTCTGGCCGATCTCGCGGTAACCTAACCCCTCATACAGCGGGTAGCCGTTGGGTGAAGCCATCAAGGTAGAGGCGTGGTATCCCTGGTCGCGCAGATCGTCGAGCAGGGTCAGCATGATCGCGCGAGCATAACCGCGCCGCCGGAAAGCATAACGGGTGGCTACGTTCCAGATGCTCGCCATGCCGCTGCACAGCGCGACCGTCGCACAGGCAGCAGGTTCGTTGTCGGCATGGACCAAATAATGCACGATGGTCGGATCGCCCAGGTGCGTGGGCCGGATCACGCGCCGGTTGACACTGCTGCCGGTGGCAAACGCTTCAGACAGTACACGCTTGATCTGATCCAGGTGTTCCAGGGTGCTGGCGCGAATGACCCCGTTACGCGGACGGCTGGCGGACTGGTGGGGTGGCCCATCCAACACCATCAGCGGCGACTGCCAGCGTGCATAATAACCCCATTCCACCAACTGATCGGCCAGACCGGGCATACAGGTGTCGGTGATGACGACACTCCACGCGGCGCTGTGTTCATAAAAAAAATCTTCGGCGTCAGACAGCCGGTCCAGCGTTAAAGTATTGGCAGTGTACGGCCACAGGTGATTGGCGCCGGTCAGGCGGCGATCTCCGCTGTAGCTGAGCATATAATGATCGCCGGGGCGGTTGATCGCTTCGGGCCAATCGCGGAACATCCGTGCGTAGAAGTCATCCACGCACGCCAGGGCCGTCTCTAGCAGGGGATCGGG
>JACRBK010000377.1 GCA_016234525.1 Chloroflexota bacterium | reverse complement strand
CGCGCGATTACCCGGCGATCAATATCAGTGAGATTGCCGCCGCCGCTGGTTTGGCGAAAGGGACGGTTTATCTATATTTCAGAACCAAAGAGGAATTATTTCTGGCTGTGCTGGAACAGCAGCTCGGCGCATGGTTGGATGTCGTGAATGCCGGGTTAGCGCCTTTTGCCGGGCCGGACCCGATCAGCGGCGTGGCGGACTTGCTCAGCCGCACCCTGGATCAACAGCCCGCTTTGATCCGCCTGCTGGCGATCACCCATGTCATTCTTGAGCAAAACATTGACCTGGACACGGCGCTGCAATTTAAACATTTTTTGTTAGATCGCCTGTGGCAGACCGGGATACTGCTCGAAACATGCCTGACGTTTTTGGATCAAGGGGAGGGCATTCGGGTGCTGCTGCGTTGTTATGCGCTGCTGCTCGGCGTGCAGCAGTTGGCGCACCCTTCGCCCGCTGCGGCCCAGGCATTAGAGGCCGATCTCCGGCTGGCGGTGTTTAAGATCGATTTCGCGCGCGAATTTTCCGCCGGAATAAGCGCGCTGCTGCATGGAGCCAAAGTTCAATCAGAGGAGAGAACATAAATATGACGGACCGCATAGTTTTGAACGGTAAGTGGAGCCTGGTCACTGGCGCTTCGAGCGGATTAGGCGTTTCATTGGCTCACCGGCTGGCGCAGCGCGGCAGCAATTTGATTCTGGTGGCGCGGCGCGAAGATCGCCTGAAGCAGGTGTGCCAGGAACTGCTGGCGCGTTATCCGGGGATTGCCGTCGATGTGATCGCGCTCGACCTGGGGCAACCGGACGCAGCCCAACGCCTGTACGATCAGGTTAAAGCTGCCGGGCGAGAGATCGAGGTATTGGTCAATAATGCCGGGTTCGGTCTGCACGGCGCGTTTGTGGATATTCCCTGGGAAAAAGAACACGAAATGCTCGAATTGAACATGGTCACGCTGACCCACCTGACCAAACTTCTCGCGCGCGATATGGTGGCGCGCCATTCAGGGCGGATCATGCAGGTCGCCTCAACAGGGGGATATGCTGCCTCGCCGCATTATGCCACCTATGCCGCCACTAAAAATTACGTTGTGCGGTTCGGTGAAGCGTTCAATTATGAACTGCGCGGCACGGGCGTGCGCTGTACGGTGCTGTCACCCGGCGCTATGCTGACCGAGTTCCAGCAGACCACCGGCCATCTGAACTGGTTTCTCCGCTGGACTCAAATGGATGCAGACAAAGTGGCTGAAGCAGGCGTAAAAGCCATGATCAACGGGCGGACCGACGTGGTGCCGGGGTGGTTCAATTGGGTGCTGATACATTCTGCACAGGCGATGCCGCGCCGTGTTTCGTTGGCGGTCGCTGACTGGATCATGCGTTAACGTTCACCAGTCCTTGCCAAAACCGCCGGGATGAGTCAAAACAAGAGGGGGCGATCAACACCAACAGATCGCTCCCTGTTTTTGGGCGCGCATGGAGAAGATCGAATGGTTTCTGAACCTGATCAGCGGGTGGTGGCCCGCCACAAATGGTTGGCTCTATGTATCGGTTATTGGGACGAGCCGTATGTAAGCACAACGGACGGCGTGATCATTGTCCCAGTGAACGAACAGGGCGAGGTGTTGTTTATTGTCGAACCGTCGGTCGTAGACGCTCACCCGGTGTTGTCTCTGCCTGCCGGAGTGATCGAAGAGTCGGAACCGATGGCTGAATCCGCTAACCGTGAATTACAAGAAGAAGCCGGGTATAAAGCGGGGCGGATGGAGTGGTTAGCCGCTGTTGATCCGCTGGCCCGCCATGCGCGCTGGAAAATGCACCTCTTCCTGGCGCGTGATCTGACTCCTGCTCGGCTGCCGGGTGATGAACAGTTTGAAATCCGGGTCGAGCGTGTGCCGCTCGCTGAGTTTGAATCCCTGATCGACTCAGGCCGCCTGACCTATGCCCCGGTGATCGCGGCGCTGTATATGGCGCGGCGAGTGATCTTGCGGGAGGCGGGACAATGACGGTCGATTTTTCGCTGAATTTCCCGGCTGGATTTTTATGGGGCGCGGCGACAGCGGCGCACCAGGTCGAAGGGCATAATACCAATAACAACTGGTCCGCCTGGGAACAAACACCGGGCCATATCTACCAGGATCAAACCGCCGGGATCGCCTGTGATTGGTGGCAGGGACATTATGTGGAAGATTTTGATCGCGCGGCGGCGCTGCATCATAACGCGCACCGTTTTTCGGTGGAATGGAGCCGCATCGAGCCGGAGCGCGGCAAGTTTAGCAATAAGGCGATCCAATTTTACGCCGGGATGATCGAGGCGCTGCGGGCGCGCGGCATGGAGCCGCTGGTCACGCTGCATCACTTCACCGATCCGCTGTGGATCGACCAGATCGGCGGTTGGACCAATCCCGAAACTGTCCGGCGTTATGAGCGGTTTGTGCGGCTGATCGTGGAAGAACTTGGCAGCACGGTCAAAATGTGGTGTACGATCAATGAGCCGATGGTGTATGCTACCCAGGGTTATCTGCTGGGGCATTTTCCGCCGGGCAAAAAAAATCTTGGCCTGACGTACCGTGTCGCTGAAAACATGCTGCGTGGTCATGCCGCCGCTTACCATGCCATCAAAAATATTCACCCGGAGGCGCAGGTTGGTTTCGCAAAACACCAGATCAGCCTCAAACTGCGCCGCCCGGCGTGGCTTCATCTCCCGGCGCGCAATATGGTACGCCATACCTTTAACCGTGCGTTTGTCGAAGCGCTGCTGACCGGGGAACTCAAGTTCCAGCGAAAGATCGAGATTCCCGAAGCCCGCGATACACTGGACTGGATCGGGCTGAACTATTATTATCGTTTTCTGGTCGGGTTTAATGTACTCAAGCCGCGCCAACTGTTTATCGAGCAGCGCCGTCCCTACGATGGCATTTTAGGGCCGGAGAGCGTCGGCGAAATCTGGCCGGAGGGTCTGTTCGAGCAGATCAGATGGCTGGGGGAACGGACTGACAAACCGCTGTATATCACTGAAAACGGCGTAGCTGATGCAGACGACACACTGCGTCCGCTGCACATGGTACGCAGTATTCGCAGTGTGTGGCAGGCGATCAATTATAACTACCCGGTGAAAGGGTATTTTTTCTGGACGCTGGTCGATAATTTTGAATGGGCCGAAGGGTACGATCCAGCCTTCCGTTTTGGACTGCACAGCGTCGATCCGGTCACGCAGGTTCGCACGCCCAAAACCAGCGCCGCGTTATATGGCGAAATATGTGCGGCGAATGCCCTGACGGCGGACATGGTGCGCCGTTATGTGCCAGAATTGGCAGACGAGTTGTTTCCGAGTGTGCCGGTGCAAAAAGAGATCGAATGGCCCGCGAAACGGGGATAAAGTATGGATATTGACCGCCAATATCAGGATGCGACGCTCGGAACAGCCAGCGATCTCAAAACGATTGCGATCTCTACTGCGGTACGCAAACTCACCCCACTGACGCTGCCCCAGGTGGAGGCTGTCGTCAATTTGGTGGCGGAGTTCGTGCCAGCCGGTAATGTGCCGGGGATCATCCTGCATGGTTTGTCTAAACTACGTGGTCACAAACCCCCCGCGGATATTGTGCGGCGCGATGTGAATCTGTTGTTTCAAGGCGTCGAGCAAACGCTGGATAAAGCGGTTTTCGCGGCGCTGTTCGCTGGACCGGCGGCGGTGATCTGGGGTTATCAGAATTTGCTCAAACTCGTGGGCAAGAACCCAGAGGACGCTTTTCCTGAAGGCACATGGCAGTTTTATGTCGATTACGCGCTGCGCGAAGATACCGCCCGCCATTCGAATGAGACACATGGTTTCGATACAGTCCTCAATTATCACCGGATCAGTTTGAGCCAGGTGGACCGTATCACCGCGTGGGTGATGACGGCGATTCACTGCCTGCACCAGTATAACGATCTGCTGGCGAACGAATGGCGCGAACGGGTGACGCTGTTTTTGCTGCGCGAAGCCGCCCAGGAAGATCCCGATGCGGCGCGTTATGCCGGGCTGTACCGCGAATGGGAAAAACAACGCCCCTATGGGCGCGGCACAGATTCGCCCGCTAACGAGACCTATCCGCAGTATCGCCAGCGTGTATTTGATCGTTTTGTCGAGCAGGCGGCGCGCGATCTATCACGTAAAGCCCGTAAACACTGGTTAGACCTGCTGCACGAAGCCGAGGCAAACGATCTGCCCGCCTACCAGCGGCAGATGTCCATTCTCAGCACGCTCGATCCCGGCGTGTATGGCGAAACGCGCACGCCGGTGGCGCTCAAAGAGGTACAGATCGGGGTGATTTACAAGGGGCGTTATTATCTGCTGCCCGCCTGCCGCCCCGGCACGGATCGCCCCGCGAGGGTGAGCGATGTGCGGGCATTGGTCGCGGCAATCATCGCGCAGCCTTCCGGCCCGGCGTCGGCGCCACTGCTCGATCTGGCATCCTTGCGGCGCGGCGCTTTGGTCGCGGTGCGGAAAAAGTTAGATCGCGGCCTTAATCAAGAATTGGACCGGTTGAAAACCACGCCGATTTTGCTCAATTTTGATCCCCGCCCGCGTTATCTGCCGCTTTCGGACCTGCGGCAGGCTGAGCGCGGCATCGGGGATCATGCCCTGACGATCTTCGACACCGGCTCGACGCTGATCTTTGACCAGTCTCACATCTTTTTTGATGGCTCGTGGGGCGCGGCGCTGGCTGAGATTCTCACCAATGAGGCGCTGGCGTGGGCGGCCTATCTGCATACGCTGCCCGCCGCCGAACCCGCCGCCGAGCGCCCATTGTCGCCGGTATTTCGCTTCCAGCCTGCCGAGCTTGAGATGATCCGCGAGGCGCCGCGTGTGACACCACATGTCAGCGCGGAATCGAACCGGGTTGATCTCAATGCCCTTTTGACGCTGCGCAAACTGCTGCGGGCGCGCAGTGAACTGCTGCAACTGACGGTTAATGATCTGCTGGTGTTGTACCGCGCGATCCATGCCCTGACGTATATTCCTGACAGCAACGTGATCGCCGATCTCAAACGGCTGGCCCGGCGCAAAGCCGAACGCCCCGCCTGTGAGGCGGCATTGGCGGCGCTGTCTCCGGATAGACAGACCGGCGCGGCGATCTTGATCCCGGTGGACGCCAGCCTGCGCCAGCCGCGTGATCGCCTGTTCCCGATGACGTTTGAAGTGCCGCTGCAAGAGCTTGATCTGCTCGGCCTGCACCGGCACGTGTTGGCGTCGCTAGAGGCGTGG
>JACRBK010000376.1 GCA_016234525.1 Chloroflexota bacterium | reverse complement strand
TATCTTCGACCCAATCCACCCCTATTCCAAGGCTCTCATGGGGTCTATCATCGTACCAGAAGCAGGCCTGCGGGATGTCAAGCTGACGGCTATCCCTGGCACCCCGCCCAATCTCAAAAGACCGCCGTCTGGATGCCGGTTTGCGGATCGCTGTAAATTTGTCATGCCAGAGTGCAAGGCGATTTCGGTCAATCTGCGTGATATTGGTGAGGGACGCGCCTATCGCTGCATCATACCAGAAGAAGACCTAAGAAAGGCTTACAAGAATGAAGGCTGATACGGACATACTGAGCGGCAAAGGGCTTACCAAAGTTTTCGGTTTTGGAGCCCAGCGGACTGTCGCCGTTGATCAGGTGGATTTCAGCTTCAAAAAAGCCGAAATCGTCTCGATTGTCGGTGAGTCAGGCAGCGGAAAAACCACATTAGCAAAGATGCTGCTGGGGCTGCTCAAACCCTCCGAAGGAGAGATCTACTTCGAGGGGAAACTACGCGACATTCGCACACACAAGAAAAAGCGGGAATACTGGAAAAACATTCAGGCAATCTTCCAGGACCCATTCTCCTCATACAACATCTTCAGGAAGATCGATGCGGTGCTGTTAGATTGCATTCGGATGCGTGACGGTCGCAGACTCCCTTACGACCAAAAACGGGCCATGATGCAAGAGGCTTGCAGCTTTGTCAATTTGAAGTTTGATGAGTTGACAAACAAATATCCCTTTGAGCTGTCTGGCGGACAGCAGCAGCGTTTGATGATTGCTCGTATTTTTTTGCTGAAGCCGAAAATCTTGCTGGCGGATGAACCTACTTCGATGATCGACGCCTGTTCACGTGCGACTATCTTGGATATGCTGATGAATCTGCGTAACGACATTGGCATGACACTGATTTTCATCACACATGATATTGGACTGGCCTACTTTGTGTCGGACAGCGTCTACATCATGGAACATGGCAAATTCGTTGAAAGCGGATCTGCCGACGACGTGATTTTGAACCCAAAAGAGGCCTACACCCAACGCTTGCTCAGTGATGTTCCAAAGCTCCATGAAGAATGGGATCTTTCAACGGTATAATGCAGTTTGGATCTATAGCAGAGTAACCTTACAGAAGGAATCTGCAATAAATTCTATCCATGATTCCCAAATGACCTTTAAAGAAAAAGTTGCACTTTATACCAGTGCAAGCTGGTGCAACAAACGAGACTGTAAGATATAGTCCAAAAATTCACGGCGGAAGCTGCCAATGGATCTTTTGCAAATGGCGTTCGCTGCTATCTGCTGTTTTGTGTACTATGACACGCCGGAACAAACAGTAGCTTTTGTGGGTTAGTTCCTTGTCGATGGGAGTCAGGGTCTAGTCTCTCGGGTCTCGTTCGGTCGGACAGTGTGGCCATACTGCTTTATGCAAAACATTATATGGCCACATTGGTCGCTGCCCGCTACAATCCCCGTGTCAAACCTCTCTACGACCGAGCATCCCATTTACTTTCCCCGCGATAGCACACACCTTATTCTACCCGCTGGTTCGGGTCTGATCCCGCCTCAGTTCATGGTTGTACTGAGTTTTTTTGAGAGTACGGCCCATTGGTATCTTTTTCTACAACAAGACCTGGCTTCATCTCCACGGTTATTCGATGTTTCTTTCCATCGTCAAGCAGATCTATTCCATTCGTAAAGAGCACCTGTCCATCCAAGATGATCCGTTGAACGCCGCCGCTGCCGCCTGCCAGATTTTCGACCTTGAAATAGTACGTTGCGGTATGGTATCGATATGTCAGTTCAAAACCAGACCAATGAGAAGGAATGGAGGGATTCACATGCAGAGTCTGACCCTCCTGGCGGAATCCGAGAATGGCTTCCAAACACAAGCGATACATCCAACCTGAAGACCCTGTATACCATGTCCAACCGCCCCGCCCGGCGTGCGGTGCGACGCTGTAAACATCGGCGGCGACGACATAGGGTTCAACTCGGTAGCGTTGAACCTTTTCTGGCGAATCGCTGTGAGTAATTGGATTGAGCATGTTAAATAACTCTACTGCCCGATCTCCTTGCCTCATCTGAGCAAAAGCCCAGATTGTCCAAATGGCAGCATGGGTATACTGACCGCCATTTTCGCGAATACCAGGTGGATACCCTTTGATATACCCCGGATCGCGCTGAGTTTGATCAAATGGTGGTGTGAATAGGAGAACCAGGGCATCTTCATCTTTAATCAACTGCTGATTGACAGCTTGCATCGCTTGTTGGGCGCGATCCAAGTTCGCTGCTCCTGAAAGAACACCCCATGATTGAGCGATGGAGTCGATCTGACATTCTTCGTTCTTGGCAGAGCCCAACGGAGTCCCATCGTCGTAGAACGCACGCAGATACCATTCACCATCCCAGCCATATTGTTCAATCGCCTGCCTCAGATCGTTGGCGCGGCCTTCTAGCAGACTGGCAAAGTCATTATCGTTCATCTCTCTGCACAGCGGGATAAACTGGGACATTGTCGCATACAAGAACCAGCCTACCCAGACGCTTTCGCCACGCCCCTCAACCCCAACCCGATTCATGCCATCATTCCAGTCGCCTGTCCCCATCAACGGGAGGCCATGTAGCCCAGCCGTAAACCCTTTATTCAAAGCACGGCGGCAGTGTTCGTACAAGGTATATGTCTCGGTGGTTGGTTCGTAAAAGCCATACCGTTCTTCTTCCTCTGGCTTCAGAGCTTCACCTTTGAGGAAGGAAAGCTGCTCGTGCAAAATAGCATTATCCCCAGTGGCAGCGACATATTGTGCGACCACAAACGGCAGCCACAGTAAATCATCTGAGAAGCGCGTGCGAATGCCGCGTCCGGAGGGCGGATGCCACCAATGCAGCACATCGCCTGCCTCAAACTGGCAGCGTGCTGCGACTAAAATATGCTCTCTGGTCAGTTTAGGACGAACGTGAAGCAAGGCCATGACATCCTGCAACTGGTCACGGAAACCAAACGCTCCACTGGACTGGTAAAGCGCGGATCGTCCCCAAATGCGGCAGCTTACAGTCTGGTAGAGCAGCCAACGCAAGATCAGGTTCATACTCGGTTCTGGAGTTTGTACCGTAACAGTGGTGAGCAAATCCTCCCAGAAGGAAGTCATCTGATCCCATACCCGCTCAACTTGCCCCGCTTCCCGGTAGTTTCGCGCGAGTTGCAAAGCGGTTTCCCGGTTTTCTCCCTGACCTAGCAGGAAAAAGACCTCTTCACTACCACCCGGCGGCAGATCAATATGTAACTGAAGAACGGCGCAGGGATCGTGACCGGCTTGTATAGTTCCCGTCAGTCCGATTCGGTCCAATGCTGCCGGGTGGCGATAATTTCCCAACCGGCCCAAAAATTCTGTTCGATCTGTTGTTAGCCCGTGCAGATTTTTGCTTGCTGCCGCAAACGTTACCTGTTCCCCAAATTCCATGCTATAGGGATTACGGGCAAGCAGGGTTTGGTTTTCTACATCAAAATCAGGCACGATATACTGCTGGGTGATGTCTTTAAGTGTGCCGAGCACCCATTCGGCATAGTATGTAGCGGTAATGCGGCGCGGCGACTGCCATGTGTTTTCCAACCGCAGCCGGATAATTTTGACCGGGGCATCATGGGCGGCAAAGAGACATACCTGCTGCTTCAAGCCATAGCTGTGATGTTCAAAGATCGTGTAACCCGCCCCATGTCGGACCAGATAGGGATCTTGGGTTCCGGCAGGAAGGGGCGTAGGCGACCAAATGGCTGCCGTTTCTTCGTCTCGGAGATAGAGTGCTTCGCTAGGAATATCACTCACCGGATCATTACGCCAGGTTGTCAGGCGGTTTTCGCTGCTGTTAGCATTCCAACTGAATCCAGATCCGGCTTCTGAGACGGTGAACCCGAAGTGTGGATTAGCAATGACATTGATCCAGGGGGCTGGAGTTTGCTGGCCTTCTTGAAGATAGATGATGTATTCATGTCCATCAGGGCTAAAGCCACCCCGCCCATTGTCAAGCAGTAGATTCTGTGGTCGTTCAAGCAGTGGCATTGACTCTGGAGGATGAGAGCCGGGCAAGGGCGCAAACAGCGGAAGATGAACAGGCTGCTGGAAGACTCCCAATTGGTTGCTCAGCGAGCCTTTTTTACCGTCCAGGACCACGCGAGCCGCTGTTTCTAGCAAAACCCGGCTGGCATCAGACATTTGGTCAGCATTCAAAATAAAAATTCCATCGTGGCGATTGATCCAGATTTCACTGCCCATACGCACAATCAAACGGTGAACTTGATTATAGAGTTCCTGTGTATAACCCGTATCCCGCTGGTTCAAAATGATTAGCGTCACCTTCAATCCGCGATTGCGCCAATAGGTATGCGCCTGAAGCAGAAGATGTGCCAACTCAAGCTCGGTTTCGTCGCCGATACGCACCAACAAAATCGGGTAGTCTCCCGAAATGCCAAAGGCCCATAACCCAGACTGATTCTGCGTGTTGGTGGCCAATGTTGAGGGAGCGGCTCGCAGCAGCGGGTGCGGATAGAGCAGCGCACTCAGTAACTTCTGAATCATTTCTACATGAGCCGTACTCAATACCATTTGCCGTAGTTCGCGTTCGCTTCGGTAGCGGCTTTGCTCAAATGTGCGCTCAATGTGGGTCCAATCCTGATAAGTCTTCGCCAGCGTCACAAGCTTTTGGCGTGAATTAGCAGCCAGGGTCAGGAAGGCAAGCTGTACTGAGGTATAGGGCTGAAGTTCGATATCTTGACCGAGCGACAGGATCGGATCGAGAGTTGCGCCGACCGTACCAGACATCATTTCTTTGTCTTTATCAATTGCCGCTGGAATTCGCGCCGTCCGGCCACGCCCCACAAATACGTCTCGATCTGTTTCATAGAAGACAGGGTTGTTCTCGTCCGTTTCGGCAACTATAACATGCAGCATATACAGACGATCTTCCTGTTCCGAACGTGGACGCCGCCGGAAAAGCAGCCCGTTTATTTCGGGAAGGTACTCGCTTTCAATAAATAGTTTGTTGAAGGCCGGATGGCGCTGATCTGCATTTTGTGAGGCAAGCACCACTTCACCATAACTCGCCAGCCTTAAATGACGCGGACGATCACTGTGATTGGCTATCGTAATCCGGCGAATTTCCAGATCGTCATCGGGCGCAACGGTGATTTGCATATGCAGTGAGATGTCGTGATCGCGCCGGCGGAATTCGGCCTTGTGTGCATAGAATAATACTTCCTGCGATGCGGCGGGTGTCGTGGTGGGTTGATAACCAGCGGACCATCGTTCACCGCTGTCACGGTCAAGAATATAAATCCATGTACCCCAGTCTTCGAGCGTAGTATCGGCGTGCCAGCGGGTCAGAGCGGTCTCATTCCACTGGCTGTATCCCCCACCTGCGCCGGTAATCAACACACTATAATGTCCATTCGACAGGTAATGAACCGCTGGTACGCTGGCGTCAACGGACACAAGCCAGGGGGAAAGCGCGATCCTGGTTTGATCGACACCGGCATTCTGAGTTTCCTCAGGCATCGGTGGCTGTGTAAAAATCTGCTGCGGAATACGCTCTTGCAGGAGGAGTTCCACGCTCTGCATTCGGGGATCGTCGTGAAACCGCCGCACCATAGTGTTGTCAAAGAGATAGTTTGCCAACGTGACAAAAATCATTCCCTGATGGTGAGCCATGTATTCCTGCACCATGGCTTGTGTTTCACCGAGGGGCAGACGGCTGGCCGTGTAATCGACAGCCTCGTAAAAACCATAGGTACTGAGGGCTGAGATTTCGTTGAGCCGTGCGATATTCTGCATGACGGCCTGCGGGGCAATGGGCAGCGCGATAATCGAAGCGTAAGGCGCAATTACCAAATCGGCTGCCTGCCCGCGTTTAAAAGCGAGACGAGGAACTCCAAAAGCCCGGTATTGATAGTTGAAGCTGCTGTCAAAGGCATAGTACCCGGATTCTGAAATTCCCCAGGGAACGCCTTTCTGCCGCCCATAAGCGATCTGGTGTTCCACTGCCACCTGACAGCTCTGATGAAGCAGTGTGTTTTCATAATGCCGCATCAGCAGCCAGGGCATCACATATTCAAACATCGTACCGCTCCACGATAGAAGCGCTTGCGCTCCATCGAGTGCGGATAAGGGGCGGGCCATGTGTAGCCAATGTTGAGGAGGAACATCACCTTTAGCGATAGCAATGTAGCTGGCAATTCGTGCTTCAGAAGCCAGCAAATCATAATAACTGCTGTCGAGCTTTTCCATGGTAACGTTATAGCCGATATGGAATAAACAGCGGTAGGTGTCGAACAAAAAGCCAAAATCCATGGCCTGGAAGATATTTTCGGCGGCTTGTCGCAGATCAGAAAAGCCGATCGTCAAAGCGGTTGCGGTGCTCCGTGCAGACTCTAGCTCCGCCATCAAGTGGCTGCACCAGGCTAATGCTGCCTGATATTGATTATCCTGAACCGGTTGGGCGATCAGTCGCTGCTGGAGCAGAAGTAATTGCTGCTCTCCATTCCGGTAGACCTCCACGATCTGTCCAAATGGAGGGAGGATAGGCAGAGCATCTACCAGAGCCTGCCACTGCTCACAGATGGCAGCATCAGCAGTGGATGACGTAAATAATGCGGGGGGCTGGCTGAACAGAGGCAGCCAGGGCAGCATGACATCCATGTCGCGCCGCATCGTGAACAATTGGGCGCGGCTGCGTTCGAGATAGATGCGTAGATCCGCTCTGAGCGTTTCGTCAAGGCTCTCGCCCTCTACATCGATGAAGGCTATCAGTTGTTGTCCAAATTCGGGCCACCGCTCGTCTAACAGTCGGGTGATCAACATCGCCCAGGTTGTTGGTTGATCCCTCAGACTCTCAATCTCATTGCGGATGACACTGAGGTTTGCTTGCAGTTTTATTATTCCTGCACTGGCGCTCGTTGCCCTGAGTCCGTCAAGGATTTCAGCCAGAACGTCCAGCGTATCTAACATCCCTTCCCACCGCTGGATTCGTAGAATGGGGAGGTTATTCAAATTCGCCAGCCCTTGCTGCAATGCCAACAGGCAGCCCGCCAAATTACCACTATCAACTGTGGACACATAAGCAGGGGGTAGTGGTTCCAGTGTTTGCGTGTTATACCAATTCAAGAAATGGCCCCGATAACGCTTTAGCTTATCCAGGTTCTCAAAGGTGGAGCGTAATCGAACCGCCAGTTCCATTTTCCCAATATAACCAAAGTCGTAGGCGGTCAGGGTTGAGAGCAAAAGCAGGCCGATATTCGTGGGCGATGTTTGACGCGCGACGATATAGCGCGGCGATTTTTGAAAATGATCGGGAGGAAGCCAATGGTCGTCAGGCCCAACAAATTGCTCAAAATACAGCCAGGTGCGGCGGGCCAGAGTTCGTAACTGCTGGTGCTGCTGGGGTGACAGCGCGGCTTTATTCAGATCAATCGGCTGGCTGATAAAGCTGGCAAACCAGGGAGCAGACAACCAAAGCAAGAGGATTGGACTGCTAACCAGTAATGCGCCAGGATTGACAACTCCAACAAGCAGTCCTAACCCAAGGCTGAACATTTCCGCCAGCAGCATCTCGGACCCCATGACGCGGTTTTTAAAATGCTGTGCGGTATGCGCTGCGGTCGTCCATTGCAGCAGGTTTTTGCGCCGGATGAGTCGCGGAAGTGTGACAAAAATGGCGCTGAGATTCGTCAGGGCTTCAAAGGGCAGAAAAGCGATGCCTAACAGCCATTGCTGGATAGCGCTATGGCGAAGGGTTTGGAAAAGCTGGCTGATCCGGTTCGGGAAAAAGGGTATAAACGTGAAGAGGAGGGCCAACATGGTCCAGGTTAAGGCCGAACCGGGCAGCCATAACCATCCGGCTGCGAACAGCAGGAGTAAGGTCGGTTTGTAAAGACTGCGCCGCAGATTGTCCACAATCTTCCAGCGGTCGACCAGGGAGAAAACAGTGGGAAGACGGGAGCCTTCAGCGCCAGGAACATACCGCAGAATCCAGGGGAGCAACTGCCAGTCGCCTCTAATCCAGCGATGCAAACGGCGAATGTGCCCCAGGTAATGTGCCGGGTAATCTTCGAGCAGGACAATATCCGTGACCAGCGCGACACGTCCATGGAGGCCTTCAAAAAGGTCGTGACTGAGCAGGGTGTTTTCTGGCATACGTCCGGCAAGGCTGCGTTCAAAAGCGGCTACGTCGTAGATACCTTTGCCCACATAAATCCCTTCGCCAAACAGGTCTTGGTACGTGTCAGATACCGCCAGGGTATAGAGATCGATTCCGGCGTCACCCGCAAAGAGCCGCGCGAAGCGCGATTGGCTTGCGGCTGTGGGAAAAATCTCGACACGAGGCTGTAAGATCGTATAGCCTGAAATAACACGTGTTCCATCGGGAGAGAATTCAGCCTGATTCAATGGATGGGCCAGAGTTCCGATCAGGCGCAGAGCGCTGCCCTTGGGCAGAACCGTGTCAGCATCAAGTGTGATAACAAAACGGATGGTGTTGAGGATGCTCAGATCGCCGACCTGTGTGGTATAAGAACCAGGTGATCCTGTCAATAAAAGCTGGTTAAACTCACTCAGTTTGCCCCGCTTGCGCTCCCATCCCATCCAACTATTCTCTGCCGGATTCCATCGCCGCTCGCGCACAAAACCATAAAATCGCTCACCTGCCGATCTTTGATACCGGGCATTCAAAGCCTTAATCTGGCGGCTCATATGATCCAGTAAGGTTTCGTCGCCCGCCAAATGTTGTTCTGACGCGTCGGTAAAATCGGCCAGAAGCGCAAAATAAAGACCGGCTTCCGGGTTACGCAGGTAATGCAGTTCAAGCTGCTGTACCAGGGACTCCACTTCTTTGACGTCGGTGAGCAACGCCGGAATAACAATCACCGTTTGATAAGGAGCGGGAACTTTTTGTTCAAAATCCATCTTAGGGAGAATACGCGGCTTCAAGTTATGCGTAAGCATCCAATTCAACATATTGACTGCTGTGCTGATTCCTGGGATAAGTACCAAAAAGCAAACACCGAGAACCTGCGCCAACGAAGCGCCTGCCCAAAATGTGCAGCTTCCAACGCCCAACAATATCAATAAGGTCAGCGTAAGAATACTACTGAGATAGGTCAGGGTGGGATGTGTGAGGAGCCAATGGCTTACCCGTATTTTTAGAGGGGGACGGCAGCCAAGCGCCTGATCAAGTTGTACTCGTCCCCGATCTACCAGGTAGTACCCCACATGAACGAGACGGTTTACCGTCGACTCTTCTCGTCCATTCTCTGAAAACAATCTCTCCGCTGCCTGTTGGGCCAGGGCGATGGCCTTGTGGGCTACCGCAGCTTCATCATGATCGGACTCCAGCGCGGCTTCCTCAATGACATTCCGATAAGCGTTACGTGTTTCAAAATCCATCGCCGCATAAACTTCAGCCGGGTCCTGCCGTAGAATCTGCTCGATCAGGCTGACATCTTCAAAGAATGTTTTCCAGTCTTGCGTATTGAGCATTCGTAGGCTGGTAACGCAGTTCGCAACAATGGTTTCGGCTGGAATATCCGATGTTAAATGCGGAGGATGAGCAGCGATCTGCTGCGACTCGGCCTGAATCCCCGCCAATTGGATCACGGTAGCGGCTAAAACCTCCAGCACTCTCATTCGCAGCATGGTGGGAAGCGCCCACAACTCGCCCATGATCAATGGTGCGGATTGCTGGTAACTATCTACGAAGTTTTTGATCTGTTGCAGGCTAAAATTGGCATCCGTGTTGTCTATGATGGCATGTGCGAGGGCGTATACACGTGGATAATCTGCCCATGTTGAGCGAACCAGTGTGGGCAGCTTTTTATAAAACGATGTGGGCATGTCCTCATGAGCCTGCCGCAGGCTCTGTTGAATCAGATAAAAGTTATCGAGGAGCCACTCGCCCGCATAGGAGATCACAAGCTCATCCTCAGCGATTTTTGCAAAATATTGATGCGCTTGATCCAGTACCTCCTCGATTAGCTTGGGACGCTGCAACAGTGGGATCTGATTATGAGCAGGCTTGCCTGCTACCACATGACTCTGGGCGAGTTGGAATGCAGTGTCTTCTAAAGTCTGGTGTGCAGCTAATTTTTCAGGAGGATTAGGAACAACCTCTGAAAGGTGTTCGGTTTGTGAAACAACCATAAGATTACCCTCTATTGGATTTCTCTCTGATGGGAACTCCCAGTTGGTTCGCTGAAATATCGCTGGAAGGAAAATCTTGGATGACCAAAAGGGGCTTGTTCATATAGCTGATGAGGTTATAGGCAACGCTGCCATAGGGCCGCTGCGGCTCACTCGAATATCCATGAGCGCTCAAAATAACCAGGTCGATAGTTTCTTGTTCGATCAATTTATGGAGAGCCGTACTCACCTTTTCGCTTACTAGAAGTCGGGATTCGGCCCTTGCGTCCACTCTTGATACAAGTTGTTCCAGATATATTATTGCTTCGGCCCGGTTTCGCTCAGTAAGGCGATCGAGCAGCTCGAAATCTTCTGGCGAAGCAGGGGTACGGCGGGGCATTTCAGGTTTATGTACGACATGGGCCAGCACTAACGAGGCGTCAGAAGCCTTAGCTAAACTGGTGGCTGTCGGCAGAACGAATTCCGCTCGTTGAGAACCATCGAGTGGAACCAATATTTTCTGATAGCTGGCTAATGTGATTTCATCTGATAACAATTCATTAGACGGAGCAATCAACATTGGAATATTGATATATCGCAGCAAAGTATGCAGTTTCTCTCCGATACTCTCACCGTGTTTGTTGACCGCGATCAGATCTACGAAGTTGTCTTGTATATATCTAAGAATACGTTCAATAGACCAGTTTTCCAGTACCGCCTTCTGGACTTGTAGACCATGTTGTTGAAGACGTTCCGCGACCTTATTCAAACTGGATTCCGCTTCTGTTTTGATCATGTGCCACTGGAGAGGATCGATGAACTGTTCGTGTGGACCCGATATCGTTGAATCCAATATGTTAAGCAGCGTAATGGAAGCCCCACTTGACTTAGCAATCGTTGCCG
Source organism: Chloroflexota bacterium (assembly GCA_016234525.1). GTDB lineage: Bacteria > Chloroflexota > Anaerolineae > Aggregatilineales > Aggregatilineaceae > JACRBK01. Next base: position 14,019 of record JACRBK010000376.1, on the reverse strand, counting down.
CATGAGACAGAAGCTGCGGAGAAACAACAGGTTGATCGAAAAGAACAAGCATGTGTTCCAGGGACATTTTTATGACTTCCTTAACTGATGTTATGCCAAAGCAGAAACCTCGAAGGCTCGGCTCTTGCGGTGGGAAATTCGTGCCAGGCGGCTCAAGGACATTTTTTAAGCTTTATATGCCAGTATAACGAAATAGAGTCTCAAAAACGTCACAAGGAATGTGTTGGATACGGGGAATACTTCTGGAACAGATAGGCACAAAGTTACTCTTGAACCTCGTGCCTCTGCGTAAATTTGTTTGTTTTAGTCAAACTACCAACTAGATTTAGTAGTCTGGCATTCCACCCGGCATGGCGGGGGCGTTCTTATCAGGAATATCAGCAATAAGGGCTTCGGTGGTCAGGATCATGGCCGCGATGCTGGCCGCATTCGCCAGCGCGCCTTTGGTGACCTTAGCCGGATCGATGATACCGGCTTTGATCATGTCCACGAACAGGCCGCTCATGACATCGTAGCCGATGTTGGTATTTTTCTTGTTAGTCTGCTCATCTAATATCTGCTGCTGGATCACACCACCATCCAACCCGGCATTCTGCACAATCCCGCGCATGGGCATTTGCAGCGCCTTGTAGACGATCTTCACCCCGGTATTTTCGTCGTCATAAGTTAGCTTCAGGTCATCGAGTACATGCCGGGCATTGATCAGAGCTACCCCCCCGCCAGGCACGATTCCTTCTTCCACTGCCGCACGGGTGGCGCTTAAGGCATCTTCGACACGATGCTTCTTTTCCTTCAGTTCGACTTCCGTGGCTGCCCCCACACCGATAACAGCTACGCCGCCGCTCAGCTTCGCCAAACGTTCTTGCAGTTTTTCGCTGTCGTAGTCGCTGGTTGAGTTCTCGATCTCTACTTTAATTTCTGCTACGCGGCCCAGGATGGCTTTTTCGTCGCCCGCCCCATTAACGATCGTCGTATCGGTCTTGTTGCAGACGACCTTGCCCGCGCGACCCAAGTCTTCGATGCGCACGGTTTCGAGCTTACGGCCCATTTCCTCGGTAATGAGTTCGCCACCGGTCAGTAAGGCAATGTCGTGCAGCATCGCTTTACGCCGGTCACCGAAACCAGGGGCTTTGATTGCCACAACGTTCAGCGTCCCACGCAGATGGTTGAGTACCAACATCGCCAACGCTTCACTGTCGACATCTTCCGCGATGACAACCAATTCGCGCTTGCCCAGTTGTAGCAGCTTTTCGAGGGTTGGAACCAAGTCGCTGGCGGAAGAGATTTTTTTGTCATAGATCAAGATGTAGGCGTCTTCGATGATCGCTTCCTGCGTTTCAGGATGGTTGATGAAATACGGCGAAATATAACCGCGATCAAATTGCATTCCCTCGACGTAATTGGTTTCGAATTCGAGTCCCTTGCTTTCTTCAACGGTGATTACGCCGTCTTTGCCAACGCGGTCCATCACGTCCGCGATCAGGTCGCCGATTTCCTGATCCTGGGCACTGATGGCGGCTACCGAGGCAATTTCTTCCTTGGTGTTAATGTCAATCGCCATCTCTGCGATCCTGGCCGATACTTTAGCCGCTGCCGCTTCAATACCGTGCTTGAGCAGCATCGGATTGGCCCCGGCAGCCAGGTTACGCAGCCCCTCGGTGACCATGTAGTAGGCCAGCGCGGTCGCGGTGGTCGTGCCATCACCAGCGATTTCGTTCGTTTTGGTCGCGGCTTCTTTGAGCAACTGCGCGCCCATATTGGCATACATATCTTCAAGCTCGATTTCTTTTGCCACTGACACACCGTCATGCGTAACGGTGGGCGCGCCCCATTTTTTATCGAGACCAACGTTGCGGCCTTTCGGACCGAGCGTGGTCATCACCGCTTTGGCCAGTATGTCCATACCAGCCTTCAAACCATCGCGTGCTTCCTGGCCAAAAGCGAGTTGCTTAGGCATCGTTTTTATCTCCTCAAATGCAGTTACGATTCGACCACGGCGAGAATATCGGTTTCCCTGAATATTAGAACCTTCTTATCGTCAATCTTGATCTCGGTGCCCGAATATTTAGCATAAAGCACCCGATCACCCACATGAACCTCTAACGCAATCCGAGCGCCGGCTTCATCCAACCGGCCCGGTCCTGCCGCCAGAATGAAACCTTGCTGCGGTTTTTCTTTGGCGGTTTCGGGCAGTACCAATGCACCGCCCGCAAATGTTTCGTCCCGTTCAACCGGCTCTACAATCACGCGATCCGCTAACGGACGGAGTTTAAGCGTCATGTTTCTAACCTCTCACTCTATATTTCCAAGCATCACAGAAAACTAAGGATTCTACCGCTAGCCTCTCAGCTTAGCGGCCCACGCATCGATTTGTTTGTTGGCATCTTCTACCGCTATGCCGTACCTCTCCTGGATCTTTCCCGCCAGGATTTCACGTCGGCCATTGACCTGCATGACTTCGTCATCCGTCAACGCGCCCCATTTTTTCTTGACTTCCCTACTGAAACGTGTCCACCGACTCGCGATCTCATCCCAACTCTTAGCCATTGTCATTTCCTCTCCATGAACTCAACGGTGTGTTGTTCCGCGCTTCACTCATCTATCCTTGAAAGTACTCGCGGACTTTCGCCGCGACCTGTCCTTCTGTCATGCGGTCAGATGTTTCAACACTCACGATACGGTCATTGAGTGCCTGGCCCTCAAGTTGTTTTTGAAGCTCACCCTTCGCCTCACCAGGGCCAATTATCAGAATGGAGTCTGCATCACGAATCCATGCAATCACTTCGGCATAGTATTTACTGAGATAGTCATCAAAACGTCTGTCTTGCCTATCTCGCCTGACCTCAGTGGTATCATCATGTGCTCTATGCGTAATGCCCGGATGCGCGACGTATTTTTCAATCCCTGATACGATTCGTTTTATTTCTTCTACCCGGTCGACGAACGTCACAATAACAGCCTGCCTGTGGTCAATCCATAATCCCACTTCTTTTTTCATTGACTGCACCTTTATCTATGAGTTTTGCCTGACAACTCGATCAAGCTATGGGTATCATTCCCGTGCCAGGGCATCTTTTTTTTGCCGCCGACGGAACCTGATAGCAAAGAGATAACCTCCCAAAAAACCGACTAATGTGGCGACCAGGATCAGAACGACAGTCGGTATCTGCGTCTCGATTGTTAAGAAGTTCACCCGAATAGTGCTGGTGTTTTGTACCAAAAAAATGGTGAACACGATCAGCGCGATGATGAACAATACGAGCTGTACATCAGATACGATCGTTCTTATCTTCGACATAGTTGCCCCTCCTTGTGATACTGCTGCGTCAAGTTTCCCCCCGGCACGCCGGATGATCATAATCTCTTTTTAAACCCAGTCGCGCCGCTGAAAAACGATGCGCATCACTACAATCGACGAGATCATCATCAGTGTAATTAAAATAGAAATGATCAGGCCGTTAATGGGTAAAACTACCGATTCACTGACTTTGAAAAAATTCGAATCAAACAATCCCACGAAAAATGTAAAGGGCAGAAACACCATCGAAAGGATCGTGAGGCGATTAACCGCCTGCCCCACCTTGCGCGACTGTTGATGAGCAACAATGTCTAGCACATTGTTAGTAAGGTCACGCTGCGAGTCAATCACATCATAAATGCCCAGCAACCGCCCATACAGATGACGGAATAGATCTCGAATATCGTCGTCGGTGGAGACACGCTGTTCGCCCATGAGATTGGAGAGCACTTCGCGCTGTGGGGCGATCATTTGCCGGAGGCCAATGAGATGTTGTCTGATCCGATACACCGACTTTTGGGCTTGTTTGTCCCCACCGTCATCCAAAAGTTTTTCTTCTAATTCGTTTAACTGATTGCTGATGCGATCCAGCAGGGGATAATAAGTGTCAATCACGTGCTGCGCAGTGAGATAAAGAAAATAAGCCACGCCACGAGAACAGGAATCGGGATTGTGAGCAACCCGTTCATAAGCTGCTTCCAGGGCAGAGGTATCCGCCTGTCGCACCGTGACAAAAAAAAGCTCACCAATAATGCAGTGGATTTCTCTGCCGATAATCCCGTTTCCATTGTGCGGCACATAAGGTTGGAAGAGTGACAGGAAAAGGTATCGAGGGTATATCAGCAGGGTTGGACTGCGATCTTCCCGCAATAAATCTTCGACCACATTGGGTGACAGTTGCAGAAAACCCTCAAGCCAGCGAATTTCCTTCACTTCAGGCGTGACGATGTCAATCCACATTTTGCAGCCTTCGGCAAGGCACGTTTCCAGATTGTCCTGCGTAAGGTTACGACGCAGGACAACCGGACTATCTGAAGCGGTTTCTTCAGTCATATCGGCTGAGGAAACAGGGTTTGGAGCAATGACCAACGAGCGTATCATGTTTCACCCTTCCAGGCGCATAGGTTAATGCCCCCATTTCACACACGGGCGACGAAACTTAGGCAAGTGATCGGCGACGGGAGCGATAAAATCCGCCAAAGAGTATTAGGATGATCACGGCACCGATAAACGCGACCAACATATCCGCCCAGGCCAGCGTAACGCCACCGTCAAACTCTGAGGGCACCTTGAGTTCCAGCACCGAAAACAGAAAACCACCCAACAGGGCACCCAACAAACCGACCACGACACTCGAAATAAATCCGAAACGCCGCCCGCGAATCAGAAAACCAGCGAATAGCCCGGCAATCAAACCCACGATCACCCATGCAATGACTTGTTCAGGTACAAAGTGAAGTGTTACTGATTCGTTCATTCTGCTCTCCTTATTTTGTGCACTACAGGATACGAGCGATGATACGCCCGTATCCCTACCGCAGTCTGACACTACGCTTTTTTCTTAGGCAAAAAGCTTCCGGCGTCCGGTCATCAAGCGGATCCCCGCCAACAGCACCACCGCCCCAGTAAAAGCGACGAAGAGGCTCCAAATATTGAAGCCCGTCGCGCCTGCTGCGCCGAACTGGTTAAACAAGAAGCCACCGATAAACGCACCGAGAACGCCCACCACGATGTCCATGAGCAGCCCTTGCTGGCGATTAGTCTTCATCACTTTGCTGGCGAGCCATCCGGCCACCGCTCCGATAATTATCCAGGCAAAAAATCCCATTTGGTCCATGTTCTGTACTTCCTCCCGTTGCTTACTACGCTCGATATCGAACGCAGTTAAAACGAATGATGGTTGAATCGTTTAGCCCGTCGCGCGAAACAGGAACGCTTCGCCGACTATGCTTTCAGCTTGGTAACCTACTATGCCACTACGTTTAGACGGCTTCGCGTTGCGCTGCCTCTGCTGCCCGTGATTCGGCGACTGCCTTCAGGTTGCGCAGATACCCTTCAATATGTTCCATGCCAGAGCGTCGCCCTAGTTTGCCCCAGACCTTATCCATAAACCCATTGGACAATGTCAAATGCTCCACGTAGTGAAACAATGTACCGGCTTCGACAGGTTCTAATGTCCACGAGATTTCGTAACTTTCCGCCCCGGTACCCGATACCATCTTGAACATAATCTGATCCGGTTTCATCCATCTGGTAACTTCAAACTTGATCCTGAGGTGTGGTCCCATCCCGATTTTCTCTTCTACCACAAATGTCATTCCTAAACCCGCCTGTTGTTCACTGGCATAGTGATATTCACGCAGCGCCGTCCACCATTTTTGTATCCAATTGGGATGGGTCAGGCATGTCCATACTTTTTCTGGCGTAGCCGCGATCTGGATCGATTTCTCAAAAGTTGTCATTGTAGGTTCCCTTCATCTATTTGCAGAACTACCACATATTCACATGCCTATACCCCTAAGACCCTTGCCTACGGTCTGGGTAAAGTCCGAGAGCGATCCTCGTCCCGTTTTTGTCGCTTTCTCCGAGAGCCAGTCAACAGTTCCCGACAACAGCACTCTGATTCCATTCAGGCTATGGTTCTCATTGTAGTGTTCTTTGCGCTGCGATTTACTCGTCAGCACCAGAAAGTAATGTCCACTCAAAGATCAACTCTTGATTGGAGGGAAGCGGTGTATGTTGCAGAAACTGCTCATACCCGGCAAGGTTGATGCCGTGCAGTTCCCGCACCTGTTCGCGATACCAGCGGTCAAATGGAAGAGACGAGGAGATAATTTGGCCCAGTGCCCAGTCCACATTCGGAGCCTCAAGGGTAGTCACTGCCGCCGACCCAAAAGCGGTTTCCACCAACGTCAGCCGTTCACGGGTGATGCCCAGCCGTCGGCGAGATGCTTCGTAGGTTTGCTTTCGTGAGCCGGCTAATTCCTGGCAAAATCGTCGCCAGGCCTCCACCTTGCCAGCCATAATAGGGAATGTCAAAATAATGCCAGCCATTGAGGGATGTCCTCCAGAACGTTTCTCTTGCTCATCCGGCGTTTAAGCGCGCCGCCTACGATAGGGACTGTTTTTCACTCGATCCCTCTGTACCCCAAAAAATAACGCGCTCCATATAATCAAGAGCACTCTCTTCCGTCATGTTCCCGTTCACGACATCCACAATCCAGGGCAGCACCGCATGTTCATCCATGCAATAAGCCAACACAACCGTTCGGGTCTCACGAATTTTGCCGGACTGCTTGCCCATCGCGATCCACTCATTTAGCCGTGAATTTTGAAGAGTACTCCTAACAGGTTCCTTTCGTGATTGGCTTCTTTGCCCAGGCGATTAATGCCAGGCTACCTCACTTGAGGTTTTAAGCTTTATAATCCAGTATAATGATGTAGCGTCTCAAGAGCGTCACAAGGAATTTCCTGGTGTCTGGTCATGCTTTCCCCTTACATCTCTATTTACTAGGTCCCCCAGAAGTGCGTCTTGGTGAGAGACTGTTGACGTTTCCCACGCGCAAGACTCTGGCGCTGTTGATCTATCTGGCACTTGAGGGGGGATCACAACCACGCGAGCACCTTGCCACCCTCCTGTGGCCGGAAGCAAGTCCGGAACGCAGTCACGCCTCGCTGCGCAACACACTCGGCCACTTGCAAACTACCCTTAGCCCAACCCGCGATCAGGCCCAAATCTTCCACCTCTCCATCACACACCAAACACTGGCCCTGAATCCAGAAGCCGCTATCACGCTTGACCTCCATACGGTGGAACAGGCCTACACCCTGGCCCGCGCTGACCGCTCGAACCGGGTACCCCTGGAGAGTTCGACCAGCCCACCTTTGTTGCAGTCCGCTGTTGCCTACCATCGGGGCGACTTTCTCACCGGGTTTTCGCTGGGCGACGCTCCTGACTTCGACGATTGGGCGGCCACTCAGCGCGAAGTCTGGCGGCGACGCCTGGGCCTGATCCTCGACCGGCTATCCGAAATCCAGTTTGCGGGCGGTGATTTTGCTGGCGCGGCTGAGACTACCTCGCACTGGATCGCCCTCGATGCGCTGAACGAAATCGCCTATCGCCGCAAGATGCGCGCCCACTTCGCCGCCGGAGCACGCGGTCAGGCATTAGAAACCTATGAGATGTGCCGTGCTGTTCTGGCGGCTGAGTTGAGTGTGGAGCCAGAGCCAGATACAGAGGCGCTGGTGGCTCGCATTCGCCTTGAATCTCCCAGCCCACGCCCCCAGATCAGATCAGATACTCCTGTTTCCACTCTGGAAAAACTGTTTGCCGGGCGCATCACCGAGCATCAGGGGCTAGTTGAGTGTTATAGACAGGCTGCCGAAGGTCAGCCTCAAGTCGTGATACTGCGCGGCGAGGCCGGGATAGGCAAGACTCGTCTAGCCAGGAAGTTCCTTGCCTGGGTCAATGCGCAAGGGACAGAGGTGTTACAAGGAGGTGCTTTTGAGAGTGGCAGCCACATGCCGTTTCAGCCATTGGTTGAAGCGCTCCGGTTGTGGCTCGATCATGCAAACGACCCTAAAAATTTGTTAGGGGATGTATGGTTACCCTCCCTCAGTCAACTCTTGCCGGAATTGCGCGACCGTTATCCTGAACTACCACCTGCGCACGTGGGAGCGAAAACAGACCGGACAAAACTCTTCGAATCATTTGTGCGCTTAACCCTGGCTCTGGCCGATCCAATGCCGCTGGTATTGTTTGTGGACGATATGCAGTGGGCGGACAGTGCGACATTGGACCTGCTTCAATATGCCACCCGGCGCTGGCGGGAGAGTGCGGCACGGATCATGCTGCTGGTCAGCCTGCGAACGGAGGCCCTACACCCCATGACCCAGCCCTTGAAAGCAGGGCTTATCGAATGGCTAGAACAGGTAGGGCGTGAGTTAACGCCTTATCATCTCGAGTTGGAGCCATTAGGCGAACCCGATACGGTGCAGATGGTACTCTCCATCCTGGCGTCGACCGCTGCCGACTTCGCCGAGTGGGTGTTCCACGAAACACGCGGGCAGCCGTTTTATTTGATGGAGACGTTGAAGGATTTGCTCGAACGTGGAGCGCTCCATCCGAAACGGCGGGCAGATGGCACCTGGACCTTTGTGGTCGATGCCGAACACAATCTTGGGAAAGCGGTCCGCGTTCCATCCACTGTGCGGGCCGTGATCCGCTCGCGCCTGCATCGCCTCAGCCCTAATGCATTCAAGTTGTTGGCTGCCGGATCAGTTCTCGATCAGCGGATCACCTTCGAGCGCCTGTGTGTTGTTTCCAATGTGAGGGACGATATAGGATTATCCGCCCTGGATGAATTGCTCAGCGGTCGCTTTTTACTGGAAGTAGCGCAGCCTGGTACTGCCAGCGGTTATGCCTTTGCGAACGACATGATTCGTGATGTGGTTTATACCGAAGCCGGGGATGCCCGCCGCCGGCTTTTCCACCAGCGGGCGTTGGATATCCTCGAATCGACCAGGGACTCAGCGGCTGTGTTGGCCCATCATGCTCTGGCTGCCGGACTGGTGGAGGCGGCGTTCAGCCACAGCCTCGCTGCGGGACAAGACGCCCTACAGCTTGCGGCTATGAGTGATGCTATTGTTCATTTCGAGAAGGCGCGCCAATTAGTGCGGGAGGGAGCGTTAGTCGGCGCGGAGTTCGAATCGAGCCGGCGTAATTTGTATTTGCAGTTGGGACAGGCTTATGAACTGGTTAATCAGCACAAACAGGCAGTGGCCGTTCTTGATGAATTGGAGCGGCTGACGCTAAAACAGCCCTGACAAGATAACTGAAGCAGGCTATTATAGCCCGACCCGGTTGAGAAGTTTTTGACTCTCGGCGGGGTGAGAAAAATGCGTAAAATCACCTTGGGAAGTATCAACAATACTTTAGCGTTTAATCTAACGTTATCTTAAATGAGGTTCAATAGTATTTAGGGAATGTTTTTATAAACACTCATCAGTACGCACAAATTTCCCCTCGCGTTCAAAGGCTATACCGTCCTTTTGGAGTCCTCTGATTTTCCTTACAACTTCGAACTGAGGACCGATTCCGTTGCGAAATAGTTTCAATGAACTCATCGAGTGTGCAGGTACCAACCGTCTCAAGTGCGCTAGCTGTTGCAGATTGGGTGTCACAACAGGATCGGCGGGACAACCAGCAAAAAGATGCTCCATGTTAGATAGGCGACAGTTGCCCTGCTGAAAACGGACTGAAGTGTCACTATCCATCCATCAAGGTCCGTGCGGAGCTGCGTGACGATCAATGTGACCAGGATGCCGATGTTGATGCCGTTCCAGCCGATGACCGTCAGACGATTGAGGGTCAATTCGCCGTCCAACGTGCGATCCACGACTGCTGCCAGCGCATAGATGCTAACCAGGACAGCCAGCCCTGCCACTGCAATAATGCCGTTTCGCATGACCCGTTGCAGATTCGGTGACAAGTCATCGCCTTTGATGGGCGTGGTGCCGACCAATAGGCCAACGATGCCGAACAGCATCGCGTTGTAGACAATCAGCACGTCGCGGTTCTCAAATGGTGCCATGAAGTTAAACGGGATCACCAGCACGTAGATGACCAGCACGATCAGCGTCAAGGGCAGCAGCAGGCGCATCAAGGTGGCGATGAATCGGCTCATGCCCTGGTCGAAGTCCTGGGTCGAGGGGGCGGCGGTCGGATCGTATACGGTGGCGAGCGCCAGCACCGGTAGCAGGCCAACCCCGCCTGCCGCAATCAGACGCAGCAGTACCTCTGGCAATTCGACCGACAACGCTGCAAACATGCCGATGGTGATACCGCCAAAGGCCATCCCAGCCAGCAGATAGAGTCCGGCAACAATTGCCACCTCGATGGACTTGAACAGGAAGGCGAAGCGATCTGCGGCGCTCGACCGTGCCCCCGCCATAACGCCCAGGGCAGCCCAACACAACAGTGGAAGGTGGATAGTGGCGACGATAAGATACTGTTCGCTGGCCGATTCCGGCCCGAAGGTGGGCGCGACCATGATGCAATACGCGGTAGCAACAAGCAGGCTCAACCCCAGGACGATGGCCCGAGCAAACTGGGTCCCGGCAGTGATTGCCATAAAGATCAGGGCGCTCATGGTGGCGACCGGCGACCACCAAAGCAGGAGATGCGGCACCAAGTCGAGTACCAGCAGGTTTTCGACATCGCTGAGCGTCCAGAAGATCAGCCCGGTGAGTATGCTCAGCGGCACAGCGATCAACCAGTTGGTCTGTCGGGCGGACTTTCGGGCGTCTTCCGCGCCGTTTTGCAGGCGATAGTACCACGCAGCCAGCAGCACGTTGTCAGGTGCGGTTTCATAACGGGCGATCAACGCGTTCCGGAACGCCCCAGTCTGATCGTTCCGCCGCGCAAGCTGGTAGATTTCTTCCAACTGTTGCGGGTTCGATTCCGCCTCGCGGATTTCTACGTCGAATTCCATGTTTGCGTGCCTTTCGCGCAGGTGGGCATTTATCAACAGGACGGGCAGGGGGCGCAACTCACGCCACATGATTCGCAGCATGTGCCACACGTTGAGGCTCGGCATGTCGTCGAGCTGCATCTGGAAGACGAGCAGCATCTCTTCGGCGTAGTTTTCGCGGAAGTTGAGCGGATACAGCCCCAGTATCCAGCAATAGAAGGCGATCAGGCGGCGGTGGAAAGTGTGCATCATGTCCCCTCAGGTAGGTGCTGGCGGGCGGTCTGCACCAATGCGCCCAGCCGCGCCACCTCAGCGGTTAGCACGGCTAGCCCGGTTCGTGTAATCCGATAGGCTTTGCGCGGCTTGCCGCTGGTCTGCGCTTCGTCACTGGCGACGCGCTCGATCAAACCCTGATCCTGCAACCGGGTTAGGGCACCATAAAGTGTGCCGTTGCTCAGCCTGATCTTGCCTTTGCTGAGGGCTTCGACCTCTTGCAGAATGGCGTAGCCGTGCTTTTTCTCAGTCGAAATGCTCAACAGGATGAAAAAGGTTGGCTCCCGAAGCGGGAGAAGGTCTTGCGTCATCTTATGATACCTTGTATATGTCGGTAAACGACTGTCGTTTACCGACATATTATAATAATTGAGGTGGTTTGTCAAATGAAGTCTAGTTTTAAGCAAGGAAAACTTACCCTTGGGGGGTCAGTTAGTCCGTCTTCGCGTGATTTGGCAAGAGTATCAATCATTCCGGATCAAAATGGAGCAGCGAGAAATGCCACTGCCCCATAATCGATTGGCGACCATGAGTCGCGGATGGAGTTTTTGGGGGGATGGGTTCGTCAGGCACTTTGCCTATAGGCCTCTTCTAATTTGGCAATGTCGATTTTCTTCATCTTGAGTATGGCTTTCATAACTCTCCCGGATTTTTCAGGATCGGGGTCATTCATTAGCGCACCCAGTTGTTTGGGGATAATTTGCCATGAGATGCGGTATTTGTCTTTCAACCAGCCACATTGCTCTGACTCAGGAACCGCAGAAAGTTTTTCCCATAGGGTATCTACTTCCTCCTGCGTTTCACATTCGACATAGAACGAAATGGCTTCGTTGAATGTGAAGTCATGTTGACGGGCACTATCCATGGCGGCGAATGGTTGGCCTTCTAGCCGGAAGTCGGCATACGCAATCGTTCCTTGTCTTTCTGGCTCCTGGTTGGCGCTATACCGTGCGATGTCACCAACAGCGGCATCGCCAAACACCTCTGCATAAAAGTTGATGGCTTCTTCAGCTTTGCCAGCCTGCTCGCCTACAAACATCAACGACGGAACAAGGTTCTGCTCTATCGCACTTTCTGCCAAGAGTACCTGCCATGAGATGCCATATTTGTCCTGAATCCACCCATATTTCTGACTGAAAGGATATGTATCCAGGGGCATAAGCACTGTGCCACCGTCAGACAAGCGAGACCAGTACACATCGACATCATCTTTTGAGTGGCATCTCACGAAAAACGAGATTGCCGGAGTGAATTTGAAGATCGGCCCACCATCAAGAGCCATAAACCGATGGCCTGCGAGTTCAAATAGGCCCGTCAGAACCTTTCCTTCCATGCCTTTCATAAATTCTTCGGGGACTTCCTCTGGATACCGCTTGATGCTGACAATCTTTGAACTTTCTGTCTCTTCCTGAGATTTGGAGAAAACCGAGACATAAAAGTTCATAGCTTCTTCTGCGTCTTTGTCAAACCATAGACAGGGTATGATTTTTTGCATTGTTGGGTCTCCTGGTTACCAAAGTTGCTTGTGGTGATCGACAATCTCTTAAGAGAAGTTAGCACGCTTGTTCTGGTATGCCAAATTTTGCGACTTCTCTCGCAACCCTGACGGTTAATTAGTCCATCTTCCCGTGTTTTCGGTCAGAATATTAATCAGTTCCCGAGTAGAAAGGAGCAGAAAACAGACGACTAGTTCACCTATACCCCTCAAAAACCTCGTAGCACTTGGATTTTCGCTGACGCAGCGTCGTAATCGCCATAATAAATGTGATGTCTGCATGATGACCCGGTGCGGTAGCTCATCGGAGTGTGTGCCGAAATGGGCCGAGCAGTTGTTGGCGCTCATCTGGTTCGGCGTAGTCCAGGCTGAAATCGCCAATGGAATCTTTTACAGGGGGAGCGCCTCCCGCATAAAAAAATGAGGCGTTACGCCTCATTTTGAATTACTCCCCCTTTCCGATTAGATGATTTGTTTAGCGTTACTGAATCGGTTCCGTCGTTGCATCAATCGACAGGAGGAACTTGATCAGTTTGCGTCGATCATCGGGATTCGATAGGCTATCGATCCCGCCAGTACCTGCCGAACGGTGCGCGATAAATTTGTCACTTAACACATCATCCAGCGAACCGGCGGCTCCGTTATGGAAGTAGGGTGGGAAGGCGAACACGCTTAACAGCGAAGGCGGCACAAAACCTGCCTCGCCAAGCGGGGGTTTGGCATTCGCGCGGACTTCGTTCACGTCTGCCGGGTTGAATGTACCAACATTCCGCAGTTGGGGGACAATCTGCCCACCCGTTACTTGGGTCAGATCGGTGACAGGCCCTTGAATGCTGCTGATAGACCAGCGCGGTCCGCCGTGGCAGACCTGACAGTTATTGTTGATAAAAATCTGACGACCTTCGGCGATCTCTGGATCAGTACTGTCGTGTAGGGGCGAGATGGGCGACCGGATCGTCTGGATATACGCAACTAGCGCCGTCCACGCCGGGACGACACCGCCCGACGGAGTGCGGGCTTGCAGTTCGAGACGCTCTGAGTTGTGAACGGCCAGTGCTGCCGGATCGCCAATCACCAGACCAGCGATATTGGGGGTTTCCTCAAGTGCGGAGCCGTCTGCATTCAGCAGCAGACCCGCGCCGCCCGACACACCGCGAATGTTCAGTTCAAAATCTTGTTCCTCGTCGAAAATGCCCGACCAGTTCAAAGCCCGCAGTGTGCCTCCGGTAAAATCAATGTGCTGCGAGACGGTCCGGCGCGGTCCAGTGGCGAAAATCCAGACGACATTATCGGACAAGCCGAACGGGTGGCACGCCCCACATGACTGCCAGCCGTCTTTTGACATATTCCCGATGCTGTTGGTGAATTCGCCCACCGAGGTGTTGTAGAGTTCCTTGCCGACCAATACCAATTCTTCGTTCGATCCGGCAGCGGGCAGTGCTGTTGAGCGCAGTGTGGCGTTCACCTGTTCCGGGAAGCGG